>NZ_JBEZKJ010000013.1:0-130684 GCF_040651675.1 Streptomyces sp. NPDC048415
ACCTCCGGGGGGGGGGGCCCGGGGGGGGCCGCCCGGCCCCCCCGCCCCTGTCTCGACGTCCCTCCCGACGCCCCGCGCTCAGCCGCTCGGCTGCGTCAGGTCGTAGAACGTCGCCGACCCCACCGTGACCTTCTTGAAGTTGGCCGTGACCCACGAGCTGATCTGCGAGGAGGTGCCGGAGTTGCCGCCACCGCCCATGGCGCCGCCCGAGATGAAGTAGTGGATCTTGCCGTCCGCCACGTACTTCTTGAACTGGGCCAGCGTCGGGGACGGGTCGGTGCCGTTGAAGCCGCCTATCGCCATCACCGGCTTGCCGGTGGCCAGCTGGTAGCTCGCGGAGTTCTGGGAACCGATGGCCGCGGCCGCCCAGGTGTACTGATCCGCGTTCTTCGACAGCAGCGCCTTGGCCGCCGAGCTGACGCTCGCGCCGTTGAGCAGACCGCCCGCGCCACCGCCGCCCATGCCACCCTCACCCGTACGACCACCGGGCATACCGCCCTGCTGGTTCTGGCCCTGGGTGTTGCCGTTGCCCTGCTGGTTCTGACCGGGGAAGCCACCGGTGCCGCCCGTCGGGGGCTGGCCCATGCCGCCGCCCCGCTGGGTGTTGCCGTTCCCGTTCTGCTGGTTCTGACCCGGCATGCCGCCGCCGAAGGCACCTCGGCCGGCTCCCCCGGGTCGGCCACCCCGGCCGCCCCGGCCACCCATCATGCTCGCGCCGGCCGGACCGGCCGTCACGATGGAGCCGGTGTGCCCGGTGTTCACCGTCGAGAGCGTGTACGCGGCCGGACCCGCGACTGCGGCCGCGAAGCTCAACGCCACCGCTGCGAGGGCAAGTTGACGCCCGAGCTTGGCCGCGAAGATCAGGCCGAGCGCGCCGACCAGACCCCCGATGAGGACGAGCCACTTGAGCCAGGGCAGGTAGTCGGACGTGCGGTTGAGGAGGACGTACCCCCAGGCCGCGGAGGCGGTGACCGACCCGGCGAGGGTGAGCGAGGCCCAGATCTTGGACCGCTCCTCCCACAGGACCGTGGCGCCCATACCGACGATGGCGGCGATATAGGGGGCCAGGGCGATCGTGTAGTACTGGTGGAAGATGCCGGCCATGTAGCTGAAGATGACCGTCGTCATCAGCAGCGCGCCGCCCCAGGCGAGGAACGAAGTGAGGGCCAGGTCGGTCCGCTTGGCCAGGGGGGTCCCCCCGCTCGGGCGAAGCCGAGAGCGGGGAAAGGTGAGCACGATGCCCGCGACGAGCAGGATCAGCGCGGCCGGGAGCAGCCACGAGATCTGGCTGCCGACCTCGGAGTTGAACATCCGGTTCCAGCCGGTCTCGCCCCACTGGCCGGTGCCGCCCCCGCCGCCACCGCCGCCGACACTGCCGGTCTCGTCGCCGTTGATGCGGCCGAGGCCGTTGTAGCCGAACGTCAGCTCGAGGAAGGAGTTGTTCTGCGAGCCGCCGATGTACGGACGGGAGGACGCGGGCCACAGCTCCACGATCGCGACCCACCAGCCACCGGAGACGACCATCGCGACCGCCGACAGACCGAGCTGCGCGAACCGCTTCCGCAGCTTCACCGGCGCGCAGACCGCGTACAGGACCGCGAGCGGCGGCAGGATCAGGAAGGCCTGCAGGGTCTTCGCGAGAAAGGCGAAGCCGACGGCGACACCCGCCCAGACCAGCCACTTCGTCCGGCCGTCCGCCAGAGCGCGGATCACGCAGTAGACCGTGACGGTCATGAGCAGCGCGAGCATCGCGTCCGGGTTGTTGAACCGGAACATCAGCGCGGCGACGGGAGTCAGCGCGAGCACCGCGCCCGCGATCAGACCTGCCGCCGGGCTGAACCGGCGGCGTACGGCCGCGTACAGGACGCCGACCGTGGCCACGCCCATCAGCACCTCGGGGACGAGGATCGCCCACGAACTGAGGCCGAAGATCCGCACCGACAGGTCCATCGGCCACAGCGAGGCCGGGGGCTTGTCGACGGTGATGGCGTTGGCCGAGTCGAGCGAGCCGAAGAACATCGCCTTCCAGCTCTGGCTCCCGGCCTGCACGGCCGCGGAGTAGAAGGAGTTGGCATACCCGGAGGCGCTCAGGTTGTACAGATAGAGCACCGCGGTGGCGAGCAGCAGACCGAGGAAGGCGGGGCGCACCCAGCGCGGGTCCTCGGGCCGGCCTCTCCAGGCCCGCCGGAACAACGGCTGCTTGGGTTCACCGGACTCGGGGGCGGCGGCGGGCACGACCGGCTCCGCGGGGAGCGTGGTGGTCGGCGGCCCCCACGCGAGCCCGGAGTTCTCGGCGGGACTCGCACCCCCCGGATGGCTCGTACTCGTATCGGAGTGTGTCGTCATCGCTCGTTCCTCGGATCGTGATCGTGCGGGCGCACCGCCTGCAACTGCATGGTCGAGTCCCCCCAGGTGCGGTCCGCGGCTTCGCCGGCGCGGAACTGGGCTGTGTCGTACGGAGATTGGGGCGCCGTCGGGCGCTGGGGCAGCGGTGGGTGCGCTGCCGAGGTGTGCTCGTGCCGGTCCGTCGGATAGGTGGGCGAGGCCGGATTGTGCGAGGCCACCACCTGCGGCGACGGCGTCTCCTCGCGGCGGTCCGGGAAGACCCAGGCGCGGAAGAGCAGGAACCGCAGCACGGTCGCCGCGAGGTTGGCGGCGATCAGGACGGCCAGCTCGGTGGAGTGCGAGGGGTCGGTTGTCGCCGCGTTCAGGGCGGCGAGGGAGCCGCTGGTGAGGGCGAGACCGATACCGAAGACGACCAGGCCCTGCGCCTGATGGCGGACGGCGCCGCCCCGGCCGCGTACGCCGAAGGTCAGCCGCCGGTTGGCCGCCGTGTTGGCGACCGCCGACACGAGCAGGGCGAGCGCGTTGGCGACCTGCGACCCCGAGAAGGAGCGGAAGCCGCTGTAGAGCAGCAGATAGAAGAGCGTGGACAGGCCGCCGACCACGCAGAAGCCGACGAGCTGGCGGGCCAGGCCCTTGGGTACGTCGACCAGCTCGCGGTCGCGCGGGTCGTCCCCGAAGGGCCGGCCGAGCCGGTCGAGCGGCAGCGAACCGGTGGCGAGAGCGCGTCCCACCCGCCACACCCCCTTGAGGTCGTCCGTCGCGGTCTTCACGATGTGCACCGTCGAGTCCGGGTCGTCGACCCAGTCGACCGGTACCTCATGGATGCGCAGTCCGGCACGCTCGGCGAGCACCAGCATCTCGGTGTCGAAGAACCAGCCGGTGTCCTCGACAAGGGGCAGCAGCACTTGAGCAACGTCACGCCGGATCGCCTTGAAGCCGCACTGCGCGTCCGAGAAGCGGGCCTGCAGCGAACCACGCAGGATCAGGTTGTACGTGCGGCTGATGAACTCCCGCTTGGCGCCGCGTACGACACGGGAGCTCCTCGACAGCCGGGAGCCGATCGCGAGGTCCGAGTGACCGGAGATCAGCGGCGCCACCAGCGGAAGCAGCGCGTTCAGATCGGTGGACAGGTCCACGTCCATGTACGCGAGGATCGGCGCGTCGGACGCCGACCACACGGTCCGCAGCGCCCGGCCGCGGCCCTTCTGCTCCAGCCGGAAGGACCTGACCTCCGGTATCTCCGCCTCCAGCCGCGCGGCCACCTGTGGGGTGGTGTCCGTCGACGCGTTGTCCGCCACCGTGATGCGGAACGCGTACGGGAAGGTGCGCTTGAGGTGCTCGTGCAGTCTGAGCACACATGGCTGGAGGTCCTTCTCCTCGTTGTAGACGGGGATCACTACGTCCAGGACAGGCGTACCAGCGTCTCCGGCCGGGAGGTGCTCCCGCGCCGGCAGGTTGCCGGGAGAAGAGTCGGTTCGCATGGAAGCGACTCTCGTCAAGCGCCCTGTTGCACCCATGTGGTGGCGCTGTGCTGTGCCTGTGAGTGCGATTGCCACAGTGTTTCCGGGGAAAGCGCAGGCAAATGGAGGGTGAACACGGTCCTGCCGGGCACGCTGTCCACGGTCACGGCACCACCGTGCGCGGCCGCGACGGCCTGCACGATGGCGAGCCCCAGACCGGTCGAGCCGGAGGTGCGGGAGCGCGAGGAATCACCGCGCGCGAACCGTTCGAAGACACGCGGCAGCAGATCAGCCGGAATGCCCGGACCGTCGTCCTGGACGTCCACGCACAGCCACGGCCCGTGCCGGTGCACGCGCGCCGTGACGGTCGTCCCCGGCGGTGTGTGCGTGCGTGCGTTCGCGAACAGATTGACCATGACCTGTTGCAGACGTGCGGCGTCCGCCGACACCAGAGCGGGCTCCTCTGGCAGTTCGAGCCGCCAGTTGTGATCCCGCCCGGCCGCCCGCGCGTCGCTCACCGCGTCGATGACCAGGGGTACGAGGTCGGTCTGCTCGTACTGCAACGGCCGGCCGGCGTCGAGTCGCGCCAGCAGCAGCAGATCCTCGACGAGCAGGGTCATCCGCCCGGCCTCGGACTCGATCCGCCCGAGCGCGTGCCGGGTGTCGGGCCCGGTCTCCTCCCGGCCGCGTCTGGTCAGCTCGGCGTACCCGCGAATGGAGGCCAACGGCGTTCGCAGCTCATGGCTGGCGTCCGCGACGAACTGCCGTACGCGCGTCTCGCTCTGCTGGCGGGCGTGCAGCGCCCCGTGGATGTGGTCGAGCATCCGGTTGAGCGCGGCGCCGACCTGTCCGACCTCGGTGTGCGGATCCGCCTCCGACTCGGGGACCCGCTCGTAGAGGGTCACCTCACCGGTGTGCAGGGGGAGTTCGGAGACGCGGGTGGCGGTGGCGGCGACTTTGCGGAGGGGGCGCAGGGCCAGGCCGACGAGCACACTGCCCGCGATGGCGGCGGCCACCAGACCGGCACCGGTGACGCTCACCTCGACGATGACGAGGGTGTTGATGGTGTTGGTGACGGATTTGGTGGGCAGGGCGGCGTAGAAGTTGCCCTTGCCGCCGTGGGCGTACATGACGCGGTACTCGCCCAGGCCCGGGATGTCGACGGTGTGGATGCCGGTCTTGGAGACGGAACCGAGTACGGCCTTCTGCGCATCTGTGAGCTCGACGGCCTTCATCTTCTCGACGACACCGCTTGAGGACTCCTCCTTTGCGACAACCGCCTGGGTGACCTCACCGCCGGCGTCGACCGCGGCGGCGATGGTGTCCCGCTGCGTCGGGCCCTGGGTGACGAAGGCATTGAGCCTGTCGCCCGTCGAGGAGCCACCGGAGGTGGTCGCCGACGAGCCGCCGTCCGGCTCCCTGGGATACTGATTGCCGTGGCCCAGATTTCCCGGGGGACCCCCGGCACGCTTGGCGGCCTCGGTGACCTGGCCGTTCAGCTGCTGATACAGATGCTGCCCCAGCGCGATGGTCGTCACCGTGCCGATGACCGCGCAGACCACGGCGATGAGGGCCACCGCCGAGACGACGAGCCGCGTCCGCAGCGTGCGCGGCTGTCGACCTCGCCTCTTCTGCGTACGCGGCCGTCGTCGTCCGCTCATGACGCGGCGGGCTTGATCAGGTAACCGGCCCCACGCCGGGTGTGGATCATCGGCTCGCGGCCCGCGTCGATCTTCCGCCGCAAATACGAGATGTACAGCTCGACCACGTTGGCCTGGCCACCGAAGTCGTACGACCACACACGGTCGAGTATCTGTGCCTTGCTGAGCACCCGGCGCGGATTGCGCATCAGGAAGCGCAGCAGCTCGAACTCGGTCGCGGTGAGGTGGATGTTCTCGCCGGCCCGCGAGACCTCGTGGCTGTCCTCGTCCAGGGTGAGATCGCCGACCATCAGCACGGAGTCGGAGCGCCGGTCGGCGGCACCGGAACGGCGGATGAGCCCGCGCAGCCGGGCCACGACCTCTTCGAGGCTGAACGGCTTGGTGACATAGTCGTCGCCACCGGCGGTGAGTCCGGCGATCCGGTCCTCGACGGCGTCCTTCGCGGTCAGGAACAGCACGGGAACATCAGGCAGTTCACGACGCAGCCGCCCGAGGACGGCCAGCCCGTCCATGTCGGGCAGCATCATGTCGAGAACGACGGCGTCGGGCCGGAACTCGCGGGCGGTCTGCACCGCACCCTGTCCGTCACCCGCGCTGCGGATCTGCCAGCCTTCATAACGAAGGGCCATGGACAGCAGCTCAGTGATCGACAGCTCGTCGTCCACCACAAGCACTCGGACGGGGCTCCCGTCCGGCCTCAGCAGTTCGGTGCGCCCCTGGGGCGAGGTCGTGGTCATAGCGGACACCTTGCTGGGCGCCGCTGAGAGCATCCTTTCGGGAACCTGTGATTTCCCTGAGAAACACACAGGTGCCTCTCAGGGAACTCCTGGGAAGATCACGCGGCTCCCAGGAAGACCGATCAGGGGGCGATCTCGAAGAGGCGTGCCCCGTTCTCGTAGCAGACCGCCCGCAGCCAGTCGTCCCCCAGTCCGAGCCGTTCCAGAGCGTGCAGTTGGTGGACGTACGCGTACGGGATGTTCGGGAAGTCGGTGCCGAGCAGGACCCGGTCGCCGAGGTCAGCGAGCCGGGGGAGCAGCTCGCGGGGAAACGGGGCGAGCCGCTCGCTGAAGTCCGTGAACGCCATCGTCGTGTCGAGCCGCACCTCGCCGTACCGCTCGGCCAGCGCGAGGAAGTCCTCGTACTCGGGCATCCCCATGTGCGCGACGACGAGCCGCAGCCGGGGATGCCGGGCGAGGACGTCGGCGACCGGAGCGGGCCCGGTGTGCTTGCCGGGCGAGGGGCCGGATCCGCAGTGCATGACGACGGGGATCCCGGCCTCGGCGAGCAGTCCCCACACGGGATCGAGCAGTCGGTCCGCCGGGTCGTACGCCCCCACCTGCACATGCGCCTTGAAGACCCGCGCGCCCGCGCCCACGGCCTCGCGTACGTACGTCTCGACGCCCGGCTCGGGGAAGAGGGTCGCCGTGTGCAGACAGTCGGGCGTCCGGCGGGCGAAGTCGACGGCCCAGGAGTTGAGCCACTGGGCCATGCCGGGCTTGTGCGGATAGAGCATGGCGGTGAAGGCCCGCACCCCGAACTCCCGGATCACCGCGAGCCGTTCGTCCTCGTCCGCGCGATAGGTGATCGGCCACTCGACGCCGCCGGTCATGGTGCCGAGCCCGTCGAAGTAGTCCCACACCTTGCGCAGCACCCGCTCGGGCATGAAGTGCGTGTGCACGTCGACGAGCCCGGGGAGCCCGAGCCGCCCCCAGAACCGGGTGACGTCCTCGCTACCGGGCACGCTCGAACCCATGGCTGTGCTCGACCTTGGCGATGTGGAGGGTGTAGCGCTCGTACCACTCGGCACGGCCGCGCTTCTGTGCCGCGCGGTGCTCGGCATGGGCACTCCATTCCTTGATGGCGTCCTCGTCGCGGAAGTACCCGACGGTGATGGCCAGGCCGCCCGGCGTACGCGCGTGATCCATCCCCAGATAGCCGGGGATGTCCTTCACCAGCTCTTCCATCCGCTCGGCGGTCTCGCCGTATCCCACGTCGTCCGCGGTCCGTACGGAGGTGAACACGACGGCGTAGTAAGGGGGTGCATGGGCGGTGACAGGTGCAAGAGAGTGATCGCTCATGTCCGCCACTCTCGGTCCGGGCGCCCGGCTCCGTCCAGCACCTTTCCGAAGGGGATCCCAAAGGGATCGAAGTCTTGACCATCCTCCTCCTTCTCAGAAGAGCCCGTCCTGTACGCCACTGTCCCTCAGCGCCCTGACCGGCACCGTCAACCCGCTGTCCGCGCCCCCCACAGGGGTCAGGTCCCACCCGGTCATCAGCCGCGTATCCACGACGGCGACCCCACGCTCGGTCGCAAGGTGCAGATCGGGTCCGGCGGCGGCGAGCAGCTCACCACTGACCACACCTCCCGCGACCAGCCCGCGCACGACACCTTGCACGGGCGGCAGCCCCGCGAGCCCGAACACATCGGTGTGGTCGACGGGTTCGAACGGTGCCCGCCGGAGCGACTCGGGCCAGGCGTCGAGACGGTCCACGCGCGCGTGCAGCTCCCGGATCTCGGCCACCCGCTCGCCGGGCCCCGGCAGGCCCGCCCGCACCGCCCGCTTGTCGGCGTACGGAATCCGGTCGGGCACCTTGAGCGCGGCCCGCAGCAACTCCTCGGCCCGCCGCGCGGCCATCAACGGCCCCTGCCCCAGCCAGCTGAAGGTGACGGCACCCTGCTCAAGAAGCCGCGCGGACCCCCGCTCGACTCCGGTGATCCCGACTTTCACCATTCCGGGCCCGAACCACGCCAGATACACGTGGTACGGCCGCGGATCATCGGCCATCGTGTCGGCGGCCACGGAATGCGCCCGGTCCAGCCGCGCACACTCCTCGCACCGGGCCCCCGTACTCCGCTCCGACACCACGGCCCCCACGGGACACTCATGGCCCCGAGCCCCCACACACGTCCGCACACCCCCCTCCACCACCCCGAACGCCACCCGCTGACCCCGGACCAGCGAGCTTCTCCGCCCCCCGTCCCACACCAGCACGGCCCCGTCCACCGACCACCGCAGCCCCGAACACCTCCACGCCTGCCGCACACCAACGACATTAGAGGGCGGCACTGACAATGGGTCTGACCAGGGATGTTGCGGGCTGCGTCGCTCTGAGCGACGCTTCGTGCAAGATCGCCACAACAACCGAGCGGGCAAACTCACCTCGCCGCCTGACAGCCAACCGATCCGGTACCGTACGGCGAAGCCCGAAGTCGCAACTTCGTTTTTGCGACTTCGGGCCTCTCTCACCGCGCTCCTACAGCGCTCCCACGGCGCTACGGCAGCACGTACACCGGCGCCCCGTCCGGCGCGCAGCCCTCCTGCCGCATGCAGCCCCGCTTGAGCAGCATCCGTACACAGTCATGGACGCGCGCCTGCGCCAGTCCCGTCCGGCCGGCGATCTCCTCCAGGCGGTAACGGGCACCTCCCCGCAGCAGCGCCGGCGCCAGGCAGGCCGCCACCGCGTGGACGTCCTCCGTGACGACGAGGTTCTTCGCCTTCCAGGCGGCGAGGAGTTCCTGAGGCGTCAGTTTCGGGGGGGTCGGCGGCCCCGGGACGGTCGGCAGGGCGAGCCAGAGCGTTGGCGATCTGCCGCAGCGCCTCAGCGATCGCGCTCTGGCTGTCGCTGATCTCCCGCTGGCTGCGGCTGATCTCCCGCAACAGCTCGCCGCGCTCCTCCTCCTGGAAGGCGAGCAGCATCTCGTCGGCCCGGACGTTCCGCTCTTCGAGCCGCACGATGGCGTCGGCGACCTGCTGAGGCATGACGTACGCGGTGCCGCCGCTGGGGGCGGGCTGCACGGGGGGCCGGTTCGAGGGAGTACGTGCCGTCTCGCTGGAGGGTCTCGATGACGTCGGAGACCCAGTTCCTGAACGGAGCACACTCGTGCTTGGTGCAACCGTTGACAAGCCTGATAAGGCCCCGCAGGTTCACCATCTTCATCGACTTCTTAAGCCCATGACCTGCAATCTTGCTCAAAGCGTCTACTCCATAGACGCTTCGCGCAAGATCATCCAAGGTCCGTTGGCAATCTGCTGCAACGTGCCAGAGCAAAGCCTGGCGTGTGTTCGCGTACGCCGTCCTCCACGACTGCTTCACCCGTGCGGGCAAGCTGATGGGCGACTACACGCAGGAGCTGCGCGAAGCGCAGGCCTGATCCCCGGAGCGGGGCTCCTACCTCCGTGAGCTCGGCACGATTCGAACCTGCAACCTTCCGATCCGGGGGTCCGTGCCCTGAAGGGCGCGCCCAGCCAGAGCAACGCTGTTTATGTTGCTCACCTCCGTGTGCGCCAGCGCTGACCAACAACCGCGGCACTGCACCCCCACCCACCGCTCGCAGCCGGAAGGGGCGTCTCTCACTCAGAGACGCCCCTTCCACGTTCCAGTCCTAGGACGAAGCGGTCATCCGCGCCGCCGAAGCGATCGTCGAGCGGGCCTCGCGTTCGGTGAGGCCCGCCTGGACGGCGGCTTGGACGAGGGGGTCGGTCAGTTGGGGGCCGATGCCGTTCTCGTAGGCGCGGCACGCGGCCCAGAAGAGGCGGGTGTTGCGCTGGCCCTCGTGGGCGGCGAGGACGAACTGGACCAGGCCCTGGCCGTGCCGGCCGGTCGCCGCGGGCGTGGCGTGGTGCCTACGCGGCGGGGGCGTGAGCAGGCGCAGGAGTTCGCGCGGGCAGGGCGCGGGTGCCAGCCGGGCGGTGCCCGGAGCCGTGCCGTACACGCCGTGTTCGGTGCGTGAGCCGGGGCCGACGAGGTATCCGCCGGCCCCGCGGATGTCGATGCCGGGGGCCAGGCGGCTCGCCGAGTTGGGGACGACCACGTCCGGCGGTCCGCTCAGCCAGAGGTGACGGCCGCCGCTGGGGGTCAGGACGACGACGGTGTCCGGGATCGTGAAGAGGTGGCGCAGGGCCAGTTCGCGGAGGGCCGCCGAGGAGTCCGTATCGGATTTGGTGTCGAGGTCGATGCCGATGAGATGGTGCGGATGCAGTCCGCAGGCGATGCCGTAGCCGGTGGCCCAGGGGGCGGCGGCGAAGAGTGCGCGGATGCGCCGGGGGTCGGTCGACGCGTCGTACACCCCGTGTCCGAAGCGGCCGCATTCGCCGTGACAAGGGGAGGGTTCGGGGTCGTCCCGGTGAGGGGAGCGCAGGGCCGGAAGCTTCGTTCGGGACAGCGGGATCACCGCGAGCCCGCGCTCGGCTGCGGACAGGGCGTGGGCCAGGGCCAGGGTCGTGGCCTGCCGGTCGATGGTGGCCATGCCCTCCATGTTCGTACGAGTGTTCGAAAAAGGGAAGGGCTCACCGGACACACGAGGGCGCGGGGTGGCCGATGGGTGAGATTGGCCGAAAATGTGCCGGAACGCTTCAGCCTTTGCGGCGCCCGGGATGGGGTCGCCCCCGGGCGCCGAGCAGGGGGTTTGTCTGCGTGAAGGTGGTTTATCGACATGTCCTCACGCTTGCGGGCGAATCACGGCTTCCGGGGTGGTTCGCCGGGGATTCGGTGGGCAACTCTGGATTCGCGACGTCGAGAACAACGCCGGGGCGGTCGGCCAACTGCCTGGGAACAAGCCGTATTTCACGTACGTCCCGGTTGACCGCCGGTGCGTACAACCGGTTTATGGAGGAATTCACATGGCAAGCATCCGTACCGCCCGCGTTCTCGCCGCGGTAGCGGCCCTGCCTCTCGCCGCCGCTCTCTTCAGCGGTATCGCGGCAGCGGACAACGGCGCCTTCGCGGCAGACGGATCGAACGCGGGCGTGGCGACCAGCAGCGGCAGCGGCGTCGGACACGACAACTACGGCAACTCCTCCACCACTCAGCAGCAAGCGGTCGGCTCAGGTGCTTCGAACCAGAGCAGCACGGCCCAGGTGAACGGTTCCGCCTTCACGGACATCGACCAGTCGAACACCGTCGTCAACTTCGCCGAGCTCTGGTGAGCCGGGGGCCGATGCGCTCTCATCGGCCCGGAAACTCCCGTGGGGGGTTGCGCTCTGTGGGGTGGTAACGCGTCTGCGCGGCGGTGCTTCGGTGCCGTCGCGCAGACGTTTTTCCGGCGGGGCGCGGTCGGTCTTCCAAGGCGGGGCGCGGTCGGTCTTTCAAGGCGGGGCGCGGGCCGTCCCGGTGACCTTGACACTGCGGGGCGCAGGCCGTCCCGGTGGCCTTGACAGTGCACGGTACCTGACGGACAGTCAGAAATCCTTGTCCGTACGAGGTCCGGGAGGGCCGCCGCCGTGCACCTCGCCCCCACCGAGCGCCAGCAGCGGCTGCGCGCCGAACTTCGTACGTACTTCCGGGACCTCATGCCCGACGGGCCGCCGCCCGCGGAAGACCCCGGACGACAGCGCGCACTGCTGCGCCGCATCGGCGCCGACGCGCTGCTCGGGCTCGGCTGGCCGGTCGCGTACGGCGGCCAAGGGCGCGGAGCGGACGAGCAGTTCGTGTTCTTCGACGAGGCCTACCGGGCCGGCGCACCGGTGTCGATGGTCACGCTGAACACCGTCGGACCGACGCTCATGAAGTACGGGAGTCAGCAGCAGAAGGACTACTTCCTGCCCCGCATCCTGAGCGGGGACCTCGTCTTCGCCATCGGGTACTCGGAGCCCTCGGCGGGAACGGACCTCGCCTCTCTGCGGACGCGCGCCGTGCGGGAGGGCGCGCACTGGCGGATCGACGGGCAGAAGATCTTCACCTCCAACGCCCAGAACGCCGACTGGATCTGGCTCGCCTGCCGGACCGACCCGGACGCCCCCAAGCACCAGGGCATCTCGATCCTCCTCGTGCCCACGGACGCGCCGGGCTTCTCGTGGACGCCGATCGAGACGGTGGGCGGCCTGACGACCACGGCCACGTATTACGACGGGATCCGCGTTCCGGCCGCGAACCTGGTCGGCGAGCAGAACGGCGGCTGGGGTCTCATCACCAACCAGCTCAACCACGAGCGGGTCGCGCTCGCCGCGATCGGCATGCAGGCCGAGGACTTCTACGCGGCCGCGCTGGAGGCGGCGCGTACACCCGATCCGGTGACCGGTCGGCGCCGCATTGACGAGCCGTGGGTGCGTTTTCAGCTGGCCGAAGTGCATGCCCGGCTGGCGGCATCACGCCTGCTCAACTGGCGTTTGGTGGGGGATGTGGGGGCCGGTCGACTGGCGCCGGGAGACGCGAGCGGCGTGAAAGTCATGGGAACGGAATCGGCGGTCGAGTCGTACCGAATATGTCAGCACATCGTGGGAGCGGAGGCACTGGTCCGCTCCGGTTCGCCCGGGGTCTTCGCGGACGGCGAGCTGGAGCGGATGAACAGGGCGGCACAGATCAACACCTTCGGGGGCGGGGTGAGCGAGGTGCAGCGGGAGATCGTGGCGACGATGCGGCTCGGGATGAAGAGGGGGCGGCGGTGAAGGGAGACATCGGGGAGAGTGCCGACGCTCACGGGCGTGCGGACAAGGATCGGGGCGAGCGGCGGGACGAGGCCCGGGAGGAGCGGCGGGACGGACAGCGGGACGAGCTGTACGCGCGACTCAAGGGGTACGAGGGGCAGGCCGCCGCCACGGACGGCGTGGGCAAGGACCCGGTCAACGAGCCGATGATCCGGCACTGGTGCGAGGCGATGGGCGACACCAGTCCGGCGTACCAGGGGCCGGACGCCGTGGCGCCGCCCACCATGCTCCAGGTGTGGACGATGGGCGGCCTCTGCGGGCACACGGGCCGCTCGGACGCGTACGACGAGCTGCTCGGCCTCCTCGACGGGGCCGGATTCACCTCGGTGGTGGCCACCGACTGCGAACAGGAATATCTGCGACCGCTGCGCCCCGGGGACGAGATCAGCTTCGACGCGGTGATCGAGTCGGTCTCCGAGCGCAAGACGACCAAGCTGGGGACGGGGCACTTCGTCACGACGCGCATGGACATACGGACAACGGGGGGCGAGCTCGCCGGGACACACCGCTTCCGGATCCTCAAGTACGCGCCCGCGCGCCGGAAGCCGAAGGGCAGGCGTCCCCGCCCGGTGATCAACCGGGACAACGCCGGCTTCTGGGAGGGCGTCGAGCGGCACAAGCTGCTGATCCAGCGGTGCACGGGCTGCCGGACCCTGAGATTCCCGTGGCTGCCGGGCTGCAACGCGTGCGGCTGCCTGGAGTGGGAGACGGTCGAGGCGAGCGGTGCGGGGACCGTCTTCTCGTACGTCGTCATGCACCACCCGCACTTCCCCGCCTTCACGGAATCCGATCACGCCGCTGACGCGGCGGGGCCGTACGCGGTCGCGCTGATCGAGCTCGCCGAGGGCGTGCGGATCGTGAGCAACGTAGTGGGGGTGCCGTACGACAAGGTGCGGATCGGAACGCCGGTACGGCTCGAATTCCGATGGTACGACGAGGAGTTGGAGCTGCCGGTGTTCCGTGCCGGTGACGGCGGCGAAGGGGGTGGGCGCTGATGGACTTCACGCCCACGGAGGAGCAGACGGCCGCCCGTGATCTGGCCGGGCGGATCTTCGGCGACCTCTCGACCCACGAACGGCTCGCCGCGGCCGGGACCGGCAGCGACCCCGAGCTGTGGAAGGAGCTGTGCGCGGCGGGGCTCGTGGCGGCCGTCCAGGACATAGGGCTCCTCGGCCTGGTCCTCGTCCTGGAGGAGCAGGGCCGCACCACGGCCCAGGTGCCGTTCGCGGCGAGCTGTGTCTACGGGCTGCTGGCGGTGTCGGCCCACGGTTCGCGGGAGCAGCGGGAGCACCTGCTGCCGGGTATCGGGGACGGGACGGTGGTGGTGACCGGGGCGATGGCCGGGCCGGGCACCGTGCGAGAGGGAGCGCCGGGGCGGCTGAGCGGCGTCGTCCCCGTGGTGCCCTGGCTGAGGGACGCCACCCATGTGCTCATAGCGGACGACCGGCGGCGCCTGTGGCTGGTGCGGGCCGCCGACGCGGCGTGCGATCCGGTGGAACTGACGGCGCCCTGGTCGGCGGGACGGCTGACGCTCGACGGGACGCCGGGTAAGCGGCTGGGACTGGCGGACGCGTATGAGGCGGAGGTTGCTTCCGGGGAGGAGCGGGCTTCCCGGGTGGCCTCCGTGGACCCGTACGACGACGTACTGGCCACCGCTCGCACCGCCTTCGCCGGACTCCAGGCCGGGGTGTGCGCGGGCTCGCTGGCCCGAGCGGTGGAGCACACCAACACGCGCGAGCAGTTCGGGCGACCGCTCGCCGCGAAGCAAGGGGTCCAACTCCGCGCCGCCGACGCATACATGGACACCGAGGCGATACGGGTGACGGCGTACGAGGCGGCATGGCGCCGCGACGAGGGGCTGGCGTACGCGACCCACGCCCTGACCGCCGCCTGGTGGGCGTCCGATGCGGGGCGGCGCGTGGTGCACACCGGCCAGCATCTGCACGGCGGGGCGGGAGCCGACCTGGAGCACCCCGTGCACCGGCACTTCCTCTGGGGGCGCCAGCTGGAGGCTTATCTGGGATGCGGCGGCGAAGTGCTGCAGGAACTGGGCGAGTTGATCGCCACGGGAGACGGAGAGGGAGAGGAATGAGACGCGGCGACCGATTGCCACCGCTGGAGATCGAGATCACCCGCACGCTGATCGTCGCCGGCGCCATCGCGTCGCGCGACTACCAGGACGTGCACCACGACGCGGAGCTGGCGAGAGCGAAGGGATCGCCGGACATCTTCATGAACATCCTGACGACCAATGGGCTGGTCGGCCGGTACGTCACCGATCACTTCGGCCCGGCCGCCGTCCTGCGCAAGGTCGCCATACGGCTCGGCGCGCCCAACTATCCCGGGGACACGATGGTGTTGACCGGCACCATCGAGGAGGTCGACGGCGACACGGCCACGGTGAGAATCGTCGGCGCCAACGCCATCGGCAAGCATGTCACCGGCACGGTCGTCGTCGCGGCGTCGGCAGGGGGTGCCCGGTGAGCGTGAGAAAGAGGGATGGCCTCGGCGGACGGGCGGCGATCGTCGGGATCGGGGCCACCGAGTTCTCCAAGGATTCGGGGCGCAGTGAGCTGCGGCTGGCGGTGGAGGCGGTGCGGGCCGCGCTGGACGACGCCGGGCTGACGCCGGGGGACGTGGACGGGATGGTGACGTTCACGATGGACACCAGCCCGGAGATCACCGTCGCCCAGGCGGCCGGAATGGGGGAGCTGTCCTTCTTCTCCCGGATCCACTATGGGGGCGGGGCGGCCTGCGCGACCGTCCAGCAGGCGGCGCTCGCGGTGGCGACCGGAGTGGCCGAGGTCGTCGTCTGCTACCGGGCGTTCAACGAGCGGTCGGGCAGGAGATTCGGTTCGGGGGTGCAGCAGCGGGAGCCGTCGGCGGAGGGGGCGGCGCTGGGCTGGTCCCTGCCGTTCGGGCTGCTCACACCGGCCTCCTGGGTGGCGATGGCGGCCCAGCGGTATCTGCACACCTATGGCCTGGCGCCCGAGGCGTTCGGCCATGTCGCCGTGGTGGACCGGAAGTACGCGGCGACGAACCCGGCGGCGTACTTCCACGGCAGGCCCATCACGCTCGCCGAGCACGCGGCGTCGCGGTGGATCGTCGAGCCGCTGCGGTTGCTGGACTGCTGCCAGGAGACGGACGGCGGCCAGGCACTGGTGGTCACCTCCCTGGAGCGGGCCCGCGATCTGCCGCACCCTCCTGCGATGATCCTGGCCGCCGCCCAGGGCGCGGGCCGGGCGCAGGAACAGATGACCAGCTTCTACCGGGACGATCTGACGGGGCTGCCGGAGATGGGCGTGGTGGCGCGGCAGCTGTGGCGGACGGCCGGGCTGACTCCGGCGGACATCGACGTGGGGATCCTGTACGACCACTTCACGCCGTTCGTGCTGATGCAGTTGGAGGAGTTCGGGTTCTGTGAGCCGGGTCAGGCGGCGGACTTCGTCGCCGAGGAGCGGCTGGCGCTGAACACGCACGGGGGACAGCTCGGGGAGGCGTATCTGCACGGGATGAACGGGGTGGCGGAGGCGGTACGACAGCTGCGGGGCACCTCCGTGAACCAGCTGGCGGGGGCCGGCCGGGTCCTCGTCACCGCGGGCACCGGGGTTCCCACCTCGGGGCTGATTCTGGGCAGGCAGGGATGAGAACGGCTGAGCGTGTGGGGGACCGGTGCACCGGCCGCGTACTGCCGCCGTAGTCGTCTCTCAGGGGTGAACCCTCAGGGTGCGGGCCGCTCTCGTCCACCTCCAGTAGGTGGGGCCAACCCTCTTCCTACAACCTGAGGGGGACACGGCTTCGGGACCTGCGGCCGATCCGCGAGAGTAGGGGGCGAACCTAGCGTGGAGTCATGACCACACCCGTCTGCACCAGTGCTTCGGACGCCGCCACACCGGCGACGCGGACCCTTCCGTACGCGCCGTACCCCTCGTTCGCGTCGTATGTGAAGGCCCGCCAGCCGGTGCTGCTGCGTACCGCCCGGTCGCTCACCGCGAACCCGAGCGACGCCGAGGACCTGCTGCAGACCGCGCTGACGAAGACGTACGTCGCATGGGACCGGATCGAGGACCACCGGGCGCTGGACGGCTATGTGCGCCGGGCGCTGCTGAACACGCGGACGTCGCAGTGGCGCAAGCGCAAGGTCGACGAGTTCGCGTGCGACGAGCTGCCGGAGCCGGAGGGGCTGCCCGCCGGGGACCCCGCCGAGCAGCAGGCGCTGCACGACGCGATGTGGCGGGCGATCACGAAGTTGCCGGCGCGGCAGCGGGCCATGGTCGTTCTGCGCTACTACGAGGACCTGAGCGAGGCGCAGACGGCGGAGGTGCTCGGGGTCTCCGTCGGTACGGTCAAGTCGGCCGTTTCCCGTGCGCTCGGCAAGCTGCGGGAGGATCCCGAGCTGAGCCCTGTCAGGTAGGTGGACCTGGGTCCGCGTGGTGTCCTCGGGGGGAGCCGGATGGCGCCCCGCGCTGATCGATCATCCGGGCCACTAGTGACATACCACGCGGTATGTGCGCAGAATCAGCGCAACCCATTACCACCGCGTAGGCAATGTCGCCCCGGGAGGACGCCGTGCTCAGCACGATGCAGGACGTACCGCTGACTGTGACCCGCATTCTCGAGCACGGGGTGCTCGTGCACGGCACGTCACAGATCACGACCTGGACGGGGGAGGGCGGACCGCAGCGGCGCAGCTTCCGCGAGACCGGGGCGCGCGCGGTCCAGCTCGCCCACGCCCTGCGCGACGACCTCGCGGTGACGGGGGACGAACGGGTCGCGACGCTGATGTGGAACAACGCCGAGCACGTCGAGGCGTACTTCGCGATCCCCTCCATGGGCGCGGTCCTGCACACGCTCAACCTCCGTCTGCCCGCGGAGCAGCTCGTCTTCATCGTCAACCACGCCGCCGACCGTGTGGTCATCGTCAACGGCTCGCTGCTCCCGCTGCTCGCGCCGCTCCTCCCCCATCTGCCGACCGTCGAGCACGTCGTCGTCTCGGGCCCCGGTGACCGTTCGCTGCTCGACGGCGCGAGCGTACGGGTGCACGAGTACGAGGAGCTGATCGCCGGCAAGCCGACGGCCCCCGACTGGCCGGAGATCGACGAGCGGCAGGCCGCGGCCATGTGTTACACCTCCGGCACCACCGGAGACCCCAAGGGCGTGGTCTACTCTCACCGTTCGATCTATCTGCACTCCATGCAGGTCAACATGGCCCAGTCGATGGGGCTCACCGACCGCGACACCTCGCTTGTCGTGGTCCCGCAGTTCCACGTCAACGCCTGGGGCCTGCCGCACGCGACCTTCATGACCGGCATCAACATGCTCATGCCGGACCGTTTCCTGCAGCCCGCGCCGCTCGCCGAGATGATCGAGAGCGAGCGGCCCACGCACGCCGCCGCCGTCCCCACCATCTGGCAGGGCCTGCTCGCCGAGCTGCACGCCAAGCCTCGGGATGTCTCTTCCCTCACCCAGGTCACGATCGGCGGCTCGGCCTGTCCGCCCTCGCTGATGCGTGCCTTCGACGAGCTGGGCATGCGGGTCTGCCACGCCTGGGGTATGACCGAGACCTCGCCGCTCGGCACGATCGCCCGCCCGCCGGCCCACGCCGTGGGTACGGACGAGGAGTTCGGTTACCGGCTGACGCAGGGCCGCTTCCCGGCCAGCGTGGAGGCCCGTCTCACCGGCCCCGGCGGCGAACGGCTCCCCTGGGACGGTGAGTCCGCGGGCGAACTGGAGGTCCGCGGGCCCTGGATCGCCGGTGCGTACTACGGCGGCCAGGGCGTCGAACCGCTGCGCCCCGCCGACAAGTTCAGCGAAGACGGCTGGCTCAAGACAGGTGACGTCGGCACCATCAGCGCCGACGGCTTCCTGACCCTCACCGACCGCGCCAAGGACGTCATCAAGTCGGGCGGCGAGTGGATCTCCTCCGTGGACCTGGAGAACGCCCTCATGTCCCACCCGGACGTCACCGAGGCCGCCGTCGTCGCCGTGCCCGACGACAAGTGGGGCGAGCGGCCGCTGGCCACCGTCGTGCTCAAGGAGGGGTGCACCGCCGACTTCGAGTCCCTGCGCGCCTTCCTCGCCGAGGAGGGCAGGATCGCCAAGTGGCAGCTCCCCGAGCGCTGGACGATCATCGAGTCGGTCCCGAAGACGAGCGTCGGAAAGTTCGACAAGAAGGTGCTTCGCCGACAGTACGCGGAGGGCGGGCTGGACGTCACCCAGCTCTGACTTGTCTGATCTTGGGGCGCTGTTTCACGTGAAACAGCGCCCCAACCGTCGTACGCGCGACGCCAGTTCGCGAGGCGTGGCGTGGTCGTTCAGTTCGTGCCGATGCGCGCCAGCAGGTCGACAATTCGGTCCTGCACCTCGGCGCTGGTCGAACGCTCGGCGAGGAACAGCACCGTCTCGCCCGCGGCCAGGCGCGGCAGTTCGGCCCGGTCGACGGCGGCGGTGTAGACGACGAGCGGCGTACGGTTCAACTGACCGTTCGCCCGCAGCCAGTCGACGATGCCCGCCCGGCGCCGACGTACCTGCATCAGGTCCATCACCACCAGGTTCGGCCGCAGCTGCGAGGCCAGCGTCACCGCGTCCGCGTCGGTCGAGGCCCGCGCGACCTGCATCCCGCGTCGCTCCAGCGTCGCGGTCAGCGCCAGCGCGATCTCCGCGTGCTCCTCGATGAGCAGCACGCGCGGCGGGTGCTGCTCGGAGTCCCGGGGCGCCAGGGCCTTCAGGAGTACGGCGGGATCGGCGCCGTAGGCCGCCTCGCGCGTCGCCTGCCCGAGTCCCGCCGTCACGAGAACGGGTACCTCGGCGGCGACGGCGGCCTGCCGCAGCGACTGCAGTGCCGTGCGCGTGATCGGCCCGGTCAGCGGGTCCACGAACAGCGCGGCCGGGAAGGCGGCGATCTGCGCGTCGACCTCCTCGCGCGAGTGCACGATGACGGGTCGGTAGCCGCGGTCACTCAGGGCCTGCTGGGTGGTGACGTCGGGCGCGGGCCACACGAGCAGACGCCGCGGGTTGTCGAGCGGCTCCGGGGGCAGCTCGTCGTCGAGGGGCCGCGGCTGCGGCGGGTCGGCCACCTCGACGGCACCGCCGGGACCGTCGAGCGGCTCGGGGCCCTCGGCGGCGTTCTCGTCCGGTGCTCCTATGGCGTACGACCGTCCGGCGCCCTCGGTGACTCCGGGCAGCCGGGGTGTGGAGGCCTGTCCGGTCCCCGGCTGCGGACGGGCCGCCGTCTCCGGGCGCTCGGCGACGGGCTCGGGGGGCGTACCGAGCTTGCGGCGGCGGCCGGAGCCGTTGGACTGCTGCGGGGGAGGCGTGGGCGTCTGCGACGCGGGCTGGGCCGGCGGAACCGGCTGGGTCGGAGCGGGCTGGCGCGCGAACGGGACGCCCTGGCCGAGTGTGCGCACGCTGATCGCGCGGCCCTGCGTCGAGTTGGGGTCGACCGGGGCCGCGGCCTCGGCGGGCAGCGGCTGAGCGACGCGCGGGTGCGCCGGACGCTCGGGGGGCAGCGGGGTGCCCGGGGCGGGGGTCGGCTGAACGGCGGCCGGTGCGTTCACCGCGGGGGGCGCCGCCTTGGCCCGGGCCGCGGGGGTGGGCGCACCCGCGCCCGAGGTGTCGTCGGCCTCGGCGTTCGGGTCCGGCCACGACTGGGGTGCGGGCACTGGCGTCGCGGCAGCGGTGGGCCCCGGCCGGGCGGGGGCGCCCGCGGCCGGTGTGGCCTGGGCGGCAGCGGCCCGCGGCGGCGGCGGTGTCTGCGCGGGCACCGGCTGCCCGACACGGGCCGCGCCCGGAACGTCCTGCGCGGGACCACCTTGTACGGGGACGGTCTGACCGGCTTGTACGGGGACGGTCTGACCGGGAACCCCCTGGGCCACAACCCCCTGCGCGGGCGTGCCGGTGGCCGCGGGCTGCCCCGCAGACCGGCTCGCGCGCCGCCGTCCCGTCGCGGCGGGAGCGGGGTGCGGCTGGGGCGGAGTGTGATCGTCGGCCGGGTCGTGCACCAGCGCGTCATGGCGGCCGTCGTCGGCCGACCGGTGACCGGCGCCTGCGCTGACGGCGCGCTGAACCTGCGGAGCCACAGCCGGAACTGGGGCCGAAGCCTGAACCTGGGCCTGGGCCTCGGCCTGGACGTACTCCGGTGAGCGGTCCGCTTCCGCGGGCGGCAGCGCGAACACCGTACGGGCGCCCGCCTCCTGCGCGGCGGCCCGCTCGGCCGCGGCGGCCAGCGCACGCCGACGCCGCCCGGTCGGCTGCCCCGCGTCCGCGGAGGCACCGGCGTCCGGCGCACCACCCTGCGGACCCGGTGCGACCGGCGTACTGGGCGCGGCGGGCAACGCGGCCGGCAGCGCGTGCTGCTCGCCGTCGCGCCGGGCGCGCCGCCCCGAGGGCAGTGGCACGCCCTGCGGAGGCACCGTCCCGCCCAGTCCGGTTCCCACGGCCGCGGTCCCGGCAGCGTGTTCGGCCGCCATGACGACCGCACCCTCCGAGACACCGCCGGAAGCGTTCGCGGTGCCACCGTCCGTCGTACCGTCGCCGGCGCCTTCGGCCGGGCTCGGCCGGCCGCGCCGCCGTCCGGTCCCACCGGAATCGGAGGCACCGTCGTCACCGGGCCCCTCAACCGCCGACGCCGACCCCTGCCGGGGAACCGACACCTCGCCGGTCCCCCGCTCTTCGGCCGTACGCCGCCGACGGCGCCCCGTGGGAGGGACCGCGCCGGCCTCGGTGGCCGTGGCGTCGGACTCCCCCGCGACCTCGCTGTCCAGGAAGGAGTCCACGGAGGACCGCCGGGCCCGCCGCCTGCCGCCGCCCTGATGCGAGGCCTGCTCGGGAAGGGCGACCGCGGTACCGGGGGCGTTCTGCGCCTCGGGAGCCGGAACCGCCCCGGCCCCGCCGCCGATCGGCACCTCCAGCACGAACGCGCTGCCGCTCATGCCCGGCACCTCGTGCGTCTGCAGCACGCCGCCGTGGGCGCGCACGATCCCGCGCACGATCGGCTCGTGCACCGGGTCTCCCCCGGCGTACGGCCCGCGCACCTCGATGCGGACGACCTCGCCGCGCTGCGCCGCCGCCACGACGACGGTGTTGTCCATGTAACCGCCCGCCGACACCGGCGCGTTGCCCGTCGCATCGACGCCGGCGACGTCCGCGATGAGGTGCGCGAGGGCGTTCGCGAGCCGCTGCGGGTCGACCTCGGCCTCGATGGGCGGCGCGTGCACGGCGAACTGGACGCGCCCCGGCCCGATCAGCTCGACGGCGCCGTCGACACCGGCCGCGACGACCGCGTCGAGCATCACGTTCGTACGGGTGATGCCCTCGGCCCCGGAGTCGAGGCGCTGAAAGCCGAGCACGTTGTCGACGAGTGTCGTGATCCGCGAGTAGCCGGCCGCGAGGTGGTGGAGGACCTGATTGGCCTCGGGCCACAGCTGGCCGGCGTCGTCGGCGGCGAGCTTCGAGAGTTCGCCGCGCAGCTGGTCGAGCGGTCCGCGCAGGGACTGGTCGAGTACGGCGAGCAGCTGCTCGTGCCGGGCTGCGAGTGCCTCGTACCGGTCCATCTCGCGCTCGCCGAGCGCCGCGTACCGCTCGTCGCCCGCCGCGAGTTCCTCCTCGTGCCGCTCGCCCAGCTCGGCGAGCTCGGCCGCGTGCTGTTCGCGCATGTCGGTGAGCTGTTTGTCGTGCTCCTCGGCCAGGCGCGCGAGCTCCTGCTCGTGGCGCTCCTGTGCCTGCTCCTTCTCCTCGACCAGGGTGTCGTACGGCCGTCGGTCGGTGAAGGTCATGACGGCGCCGACGAGCTGGTCCCCGTCCCGCACGGGAGCGGTCGTCAGATCGACGGACACCTTGTCCCCAGTCTTCGACCACAGCACCTGCCCGCGCACCCGGTGCTTGCGCCCGGAGCGCAGGGTGTCGGCGAGCGGCGACTCCTCGTACGCGAAGGGCTCACCGTCGGCGCGCGAGTGAAGGATGAGGGCGTGCAGGTCCTGGCCGCCGAGATCGCTGGCCCGGTACCCGAGGATCTGAGCGGCGACCGGATTGACGAGAACGACCCGCCCCTCCGTGTCGGTCCCCACCACACCCTCGGCCGCGGCCCGCAGGATCATCTCGGTCTGGCGTTGCGAACGCGCGAGTTCGGCCTCGGTGTCGACGGTGCCCGACAGATCGCGTACGACGAGCATGAGCAGCTCGTCCGGGGTGGGACCGTAGCTGTCGTAGGCCTGCTGGCCGTTCTCCAGATTCGCACTGGTGACTTCGACGGGGAACTCGCTGCCGTCGGTCCGCCGCGCGATCATCCTGGTCGGCTTGGTCCGCCCGCGCTGGTCGATGGTGTCGGGCCGGCGCATGGACCCGGGGATCAGCCGGGAGTCGAACTGGGGCAGTAGATCGAGCAGTCCCCGGCCCACCAGAGCCGTGCCCGGGGTCTCGAAGGCCTCCAGGGCGATGGAGTTGGCGTTGACGACGGTCCCATTGGCGTTGACCAGCACCAACGCATCGGGCAGCGCGTCCAGTATGGCTGCGAGGCGAGCAGCGCCTCGGGATGGCCTGCTGCTCACGAGACGCTTCCTCCCTGTTACCGCACCTTGCCGACCGCGGATGCCATCTTGCCAACCGGCCCGCGGCGTGTCACGCGAGGGAGTCTACGGGCAGTGGTTGCGCTCGCGACCCCGGATGAGAGGGAGGTCGCACGCAGAAGAGACGTAGAACCTGTGACCACGCATTTCGCCCGCACCCTCACCTCTTCTTCTGTCCCCCGGCTACGACCGAAGGTCGGGCAGCAAGGGCACGAGGGTGTCCCACCGCGCGATCTCACACCCGTCCGCGCGGTCGAACTCCGCGTCGACGGGCCGCCCCGCCCAGGTCCCCGTGACATGCGCGGTGGCGGGGCCGCCGTACTGCATCGTGCACAGGGTGCCGGGCGCCACGGGGGCGAAGGGGCTCGTGCCCCAGGTGGTGTTCCGGTCCAGCTTGGAGCAGGCCCCCCTCGCGTCGGGGTGGCTGCCGCCGCCGGGATGACACCGCAGCTCGTACGTCCCGTCCGCACGGCTTCCCACGTCGTGGACGGTCACGGTCAGCGAGTCCCCGGATTCGTCGCTGCCGACGGGCGGAGGCATGCGGGTGGCCGGGTTCGGAAGCACCGGTTCCCCATACGCGATGGTGGCGAGCCCCACGGGTACGGCCCCGGGCGCGCTCGGGGCGGCGGACGCGCCCGGTACGGCGGAGAGCGCGGCGGCGGCGGACGTGGCGGCGGTGAGAACGAGTCGGCGCAGCATGTCCTACCTAACGCCGGGCAGGCCACGCGGTTGCGCGGCGGCTATGTGCTTTGCTCTGCGGCCCGCCTGCCTAGTACCGTAGGGGGCGATTGGTGACACCGCGCTCGACTGTGTCATCATCTGCACGCACCACTCGCGCTCGCGCGGGCGGCTGTGCGGGAGGCGTCGCCTAGTCCGGTCTATGGCGCCGCACTGCTAATGCGGTTTGGGACTTCAATCCCATCGAGGGTTCAAATCCCTCCGCCTCCGCGGCAAGATCCGAAGCCCCGGTCCACTGGACCGGGGCTTCGTCGTTCAGCCCGCGCCGTGAGGCCCCTCAAGCCCGTTTGCCCAGCTCACAAGGGGTGAGGCAAACGGATTTCACATGGCGGCGGCAGTCATGTAATGTTCTTCCTGTCGCCGCGAGCGGGTCGAAAACCCCGGGAACCGAAGACGCAAGCACAACAAAACAAGCACTCGTAGCTTAACGGATAGAGCATCTGACTACGGATCAGAAGGTTGCAGGTTCGAATCCTGCCGAGTGCACATCAGTTCAGAGGCCCCGTGGAGCAATCCACGGGGCCTCTGGCTTTTGCCTTGACGGCAGTGATTGACGGCAACCGCCGGGGCGGGAGAGCCGTCTACTCCTCGGACGCGAAGTGACGGATGACGGTGTCCGGGCCTGGGCTCATCAGCGTCTCGTGCCCGTCCTCGAAACGGACCCGGTAGGGAGGCCCTCCATCGATCCCGAGCACCTCGATGATCTCTGCGGTGCGATCTTGCCGCCCCACGATCCGGCCATGAACAAGAAGCCTGTCACCAACACTGGCCTGCACGCTGGCACCTTTCTGTCGCTGTCCTCCGCTGCTTTCCCCGCGAATCGCTGGGTCGCAACGAAGGGCGCCATCAGTTCGACCTAACCGGTGAGTGGGGCCGATCAAACGGCTACGAGGACGCCGGCGGCGCCGTCGTCATCGTCCGTCCTGTTGTCGTCACCTCTGAGCGCATCCCCGACGCGATCGAATGCTGAGCGCTGCGAGTCCAGCCGTACGAACGTGTAGATGTCCATGGTCACGCGGATCGAGCTGTGGCCGAGCACTTCCATGATCATGCGGGCGTCGGCGCCCTGCTCGTGGAGGAGGGACGCGCAGCTGTGACGCAGGTCGTGCAAGCGGACCGTGCGGACGTCGGCGCGGATGCACAGAGCCTCGAACGAGCGGTTCAGGTTGCGCGGCTCGATGGGGGTCCCGTTCTTGGTGGTGAAGACGAGGCCGTGGCCTGTCCCCTTCCAGTTGTGACCCGCCGCTTTCCTGTCGGCGGTCTGCTGGGCACGCTGGGCGCGGAGCGCCGTTACGCACTCGGACGGCAGGGCTACGCGGCGGGCCGAACGCTGCGTCTTCGGCGCGACGATCAGCAGTTCACCACTGACCCGCTGTAGGGCCTGCCGGACGGTGAGGACCCCTTCGTAGAGATCCACGTCCGACCAGCGCAGCCCCAGCAGCTCACCGCGCCGCAGGCCGATGCGGACCGCCAGCTCGTACGCGGCCCACAGCCGGTTGTCACGGGCCGCCGTCAGGAGCTGACGCCCTTCCTTGGCCGTGAGCGGTTCGATCTCGCGCTTCGTTCCCATGCTCAGCTCCACGTTTCGGGCCACGTTGCGGGGCAGCTCGTCCTCACGTACGGCGTGCTGGAGAGCCGCACGCATGATCACCAGCAGGAAGCGCACGGTCCAGAGGGGAGCTTCTTGCAGCACTTGCCGAGGGCGCAGCAGCGCCGCTTGTGCTCCGGCCGCTTCTTGTCTTTGCCCTGTGCGCAGCACTGGCAGGTGGCGGCCGTCTTCGCGAGGAAGGCGCGTATGTCGCGAGCCGTCAGCCGGGCGAGCTTCTTCTTGCCGAACTCCGGGGTGACGTAGTTGCGGACGAGGGACTCGTAGTTGACGTAGGTCGTCCTGCGAACCTTGCCCTGGGCGACGTTCGCCAGCCAGTACGCCAGGTACTCGGCGAGCGTCATCTTGTTGGTTGCGACAGGAGACCGCTAAGGGAGTCGGCCTTGAGCTTGGTCAGCTTCTCGTGCGCCTCATCCCAGGTCTTGCCGTAGACACTGCGTCTCTTGTACGTGCCGTCAGCACGAAGGCACTGCCCTCCCAACGACCGTCCTTGCGCTGGTAGATGGTGCCCTCGTTGTTGGGGTTCTTCTTCGGCTTGGCCACTAGGCGGCTTCCTGTTCGGTGCGGAGGGATATGTAGTCGTGCACAGCGGCTTCGCTGATGCGGCGGCAGCGGCCGATCTTGAAGGAGCCGAGTTCGCGGGAGCGGATCAGGTCGTGGACCTTCCAGCGGCTGATGCCGAGACGATCGGCGACCTGGTCCACGGTGAGTACGGCCGTCGTCATACGGGCACCAGTCCTCTTGCTTGAGGCGTTCGGCGTGGGCTCTGTCGTGGCGGACTTGGGCGGCGAGGAGTTCTTCGCCGGGGCGGTAGCCGCTGCTGAGGTAGGTCCACGAGGAGGCGGTGACGAGGGTGGTGTTCTCGTCGTCGATCGGAAGGCCCGCCCGGACGCGGGCGGCTTCGGCCTGCGCCGTACGCCAGGCACGGCGTACGTCGCGGAGCGCGCCGAGGGTGGTCGAGTAGGCACGGGATTTGCTGGAGAAGTGGCCGCGGAAGCCGAGCATGTGAGCCCACCTCCAGAGCTTGAGGTGGGCGAACTCGGGGAGGTGGCCCAGCGCCCATGTGGTGCGGATCATCTGCCGGGCGTGCTGCTGGACGGGGAGATCGGTGAGGGGCTCGGCTTGGCCGGTGCCGTCGCATTCGTCGCACAGGTCGCGGAAGCCGTCCGGGCCGCGTACGTAGCCGCGTCCGGCACAGGGGCGGCATACGAGCGTGCGGTCCACGGTGCCCGCGCCCTCGGCGTTCTTCGTGGCGTACTTGGCGACGTATCCGGCGACCTTGGCATCCGTGAGTTCGCCGTCCCCCATGGCGGAGATCTGATCCACCTTGAATCGGTCGCCCCATCTGATGACGCGTTCACCGACCGCGTCCGACTCGACGGTGAGCCGGGCACGGTCGACCGCCAGGCCGACGGCGACGTGGAGGGCGTCGAAGGTGGCCCAGGCCGGGGGCGAGGTGGTGTGGCCGTCGGGTCCGTCGAAGCGGACGACCGCGTGGAAGTGGACCAGGCCACGTTGCTGGTACTCGGCGACTTTGGCGAAAGAGACGCGGAGCGCCGCGTTGAGTGCCTTCTGCGTCATGCCGAGGTGCTCGGCGAGAGCGCGGCGCAGGTAGGTGGTGAAGCGCGCCCACAGGGCCCCGGCGTGAGCGTTCCACAGCACGGCGCCGGTGTAGTCGTAGCCTGCCGGGCGCAACGGGGTGCCGAGCTCGGGCGCGTCCTGGGCGTGGCTCTTGCCGCACGCGCAGGGGCGGGGCTTGCCTGCGTCGGTCGTCGGGCGGTTGTGGACTGGACCGAAGGACGGGGCGGTGAGGGTGACGAAGGCGCGCGGGTGATCGCGGACGGAATTGGCGACGCTCTTGCCGCCGGACAGTCCGGCCTTGATCAGGTGATAGGTGTCGGCGGCGTAGAGGCGTGAGCAGGCGGGGCAGCGGGAGGCGCGGCGGTTGCCGCAGGTGGTCAGGAGGCGTCCGGAGGGTTCTTCTTCGGAGCGGTAGGAGCGGACCACTTGCTTGGTGGCTTGGTCGGTGGTGACCGTCCAGCCGTGGAGGTTGACGGGCTGGGTGCAGCCGCGCAGGTTGCGGACTTGTTCGTTGACGCGATCGAAGTCGTGAGTGTTGGCCAGTTCGATCAGGTCCCGCAGGCCGGGGCTGATCACGTGGCGCAGGTCGAGGGGGCGGCGCATGGGTGGCGGGGGTCCCTTCTGGCGTGCGGGTGGGCCTGCGGGCAGCAGCGATTCAGTGCGCTCGGGCTGCTGCCCGCAGGCATGACAGGTCAGCCCAGGGGCGGGCGGGGGTGGGGGTGCCGGGAAAGACCGGCGGAGGGCGCGGCCCTACAGGGCGGCGTGGAGGGCGGCGGCCATGGGGAGGCCGATGCCGAGCCGTGTCTTGAGCTGAGCCGGAGTAATCGTTTCGCCGTGCTCGGCGTGGTGGGACGTGGCGATGGAGCGTGCTTCGGTGAGCAGCGGTTCGGGCACCTTGACCGCCGGCGGGGCATGAGCCGGAACAGTGACCGGAGCGACCGGCGCCGGGATGACGGGCGGGGCCGAGTCGGTGAGCGGTGCTGCGGAGGGGGCTGGGGCGGAAGCCGTCTCGGGCTCCGGCTCGATCTCATCCGGCACGGGGGCCGGGTCGGCAGCACGGGTGACCGCGTGGAAGGCGCGCAGGAGCTGCGGGCCGACGGTGCCCCAGCCGAGCAGGAGCAGGGGGGCCACGGCGTCCACGGCGGCGCGGCCGTAGTGTCCGGCGGCGATCGGTTCGGCGACGTTGAGGGCCAGGGTCAGCAGCCCGGACCATGGGGACGGTGGCGGTGGCCGCCGTGACCACGAACGCGACCGCCTGGTCGGCGATCCTCTCGGCACGCTCGGGCGACTGCCCGTTGTGTAGGACCACGAAGTGGGCGAGGCTCTCGAACAGCTCCTCACCAGCCACCGCGCGACCGGTCTTCTGATCGTTTGCCGTTGCCGTCATGTGCAACCTCCTGGTGTGGGGTGGTGCGTGGCACGTGATTCCGCCCTGGTCGCCAAGCTCGGCTCGTAGGCGATGGAGAAGCGGACTGGGAGGCCAGCCCCGAACGGGAAGGGGGAGCCGGGGAATTGGCACCCGTTCGGGGCGGCCGGTCTACTGGCTGATGCCGAGAGCCATGCCGATCACCAGGCCACACGATCCGCTGACGCAGATGATGAACAGGACTCCGGCGTATCGGCCGAGGGCGCGCATCACAGCCCGACCTGACTGTTGCCGTTCTTCTCAGTCAGACGTGCGCTCAGTTCCTCCCGCGCGCTGAGCGCCACCACCCGGTCCGGCATGGCGTCCCACTCGATGCCGCCTCGGAGCGGCCTCATCTGCACACGACCGCCGATCTCACCCATGACGACGCCGATACGCCCCCGGACGCTGTCCTTTGCCAGTTCGCCGATGCCTGGTCTGGTCTGCTGGTTGCTCGCCATGTCTAGGAGCATCGCGAGCGGGGGGCCGTCGCCAAAAGGTCAGGCTGATTACCCAACTTGGGTAACATCGCGGCAAGTAGAGAATCAGCGACGTTGCGTAGCCCTCGCAGTGTGGGAGCTTGCCCAATGCCCGAAGCCGACCGGCCGCAGGAACTGCCCGCCAGGTTGCTCACCGATCCCGAGATGATCAATGCCTGTCGGGTACGGGACTTCGCGAGAGTCTTCCGGCTGGTGAAAACCAGGGCGGGCATCTATCCGTCGATGATCGCCAGGCGATGCGAGCTGACCCCTAGCCGAGTCGGCGAAGTGATCGCTGGGCGACGTCAGTTGCTGCACATGGACGTCATCGAGCGCATCGCGGATGGCTTGCGCATCCCAGGACACATGCTTGGTCTTGCTCGCCGAGCGTGGGAGACGCCTCAGGCCCTCGTGGTCGCCGAGCGCGAGGCACCCCAAGGGCTAGAGCCCGAGCAGCAGGCCCCCGCGCCGCTGCCAGGTCCCGATGTGGACAGCATCTTGGCGCTGGCCACGCGAACGAGCCTGAACGCGGCCACCCTTGAAGCCTTCCGTTCCTCCATCGAGGACTATTGGCGACGGGACGACCAGCACGGCGGCGAAGCTCTGAGGCCGGCCATCGTCGGTCAGCTCCGGTACGTGGTCAGGCTCTTGAAGGAGAGCCGACCGCCGTCCATCCAGAACGGCCTGTACGGAATCGCAGCCGAGTTGGCGCGCCTCACCGGCTGGACCTACTTCGACGCCCGCCAGTACAACCAGGCCCGCACGTACTTCACCGAGGCTCTGCAATTGGCCAAGGAAATCGACGACCGGCAGTTCATGGCCAACGTCCTGGCCTGCATGAGCTTGCAGGCGACCTATCAGGACAAGCCCGCGGACTCCTTGGCACTCGCGACCGCCGCCCAGGACCAGGCCCGCTCAGCTCTCGGCACCACCCCACGGGTGCTGTCCATGCTGTTCATGCGGGAAGCCTTCGCCCATGCCACCCTCGGCAACCGGGACTCGACCCACCGGTCGATCGGGGAAGCGCACCGCCATTTCGAGGAGATCCAGACGAGCGACCCGGACCCGTCATGGGTGACCTACTTCGACGAGCCGAAGCTCATCGTGGACACCGGTATCGCCCACGGGCGACTGGGCGAGGCAGCGACCGCCGAACCCTTGATCGCGGATGCTCTGCGGCGAGAGGACCGCACCAACCAGCGCGGTCGCGCGTTCCACGCGTTCTGGCTGGCTCGCACGCAACTGGACCCAGGGCAAGCTTGATCAGTCGTGCCACACCGCCACGCAAGCTTTGGAGTCCGCATCGGCGGTGGCTTCCGAGCGAGTGTCCGGCCACCTCAGGGAGTTCTACGACCAGTTGGCCCCACACAGGCAAGAGCCCGTAGCCCTGGCCTTCGAGGCGAGGCTACGGACACTTCTTCCACCGGTCAGCGGATCGCTTCATCCATGAGCAGGTACAGCAGACCGACGAGCGATCCGCTGCTCACGATCTCTCGGCGGTCGATCATGCTGCGTACCTCCGAGAGTGGTATCCACTCGATGCGGTCGGACTCGTTCTTCTCCGTGGGCGGCCCGTCGTAGGTCGCCCCGTCCACCCGGAAGACGTGGTGTTGCGAGTCGGTGATCCCGTTGGCCGGCTCGGCGTAGATGAGCGGCTTGGTGGGGCCAGGCCGCCAGCCTGTTTCTTCCAGAACTTCGCGGGCCGCCGCCTCTTCAGGAGTCTCGCCCTCCTCAACCAGGCCCATGGGCAACTCCCAGGCCCACGAGTCCGTGATGAAGCGGTGCCGCCACATCATCAGGACCTCTTGGCGGTCGTTGACCACGGCGGCCACGGCCAGGTGCCGAAGGCGAACGACGTGGTATTCCCACCTGCGCCCGTCAGGCTGCTGGACGTCGACCAGACACAGATTCACCCACTTGTTGGTGTAGATCTGTCGCTCACCGTGGGTCTTCCACTCCATACCTGCGGCCCCTCTCGATCGGTCTCCAGGATGGCAGACCGATCCGGAGGCGGACGCAGCTTCGGCTCTTTTCGCGTCACCTAGACGAGAAGTTGTCGGGCAGACAGTCTGCACCCTGCCGACCATCTCTTCCGCCACCGACCGGAGTTCATGCCCAGCCACTCCGAACCAAAGGATCACGTTCGGAAAGTGGATGGCGTCTGAACTTGATCTTTAAATATGCAACCGAACGTGCTCTCCGAAGGTGTCGGCCCGGTTCACGGTTTGCCGACGTCGTGCCTGGTGGCGGACTGTCAGTTCTTGGACCCGAGAGAGCGGCCCGGGCCGGGGTGGGAAGCTCTCGAGTCACGGGCCGGGCATGCCATGTGCGGGCGGAGGTTCCGAAACCCTCGCCGAACTCAGGCCGGAGTGAGGCGGCCGGGGTTGGGGGGCTTCTCCTAGGACGCCGGAGGTCCTCAGCGATAGCGCGGAGGAGCCGGAGTTGGGTATGGGCCGCGAGACGAGCCAGGTCCAGCGGTCCGAGGCGTCGGGCTACGAAGACGGTAATGGGGGGCGGGTCCAGCCGAGCGTGGTCAGGATCAGTGCAACAGTGCCGCCCTCGCTGGCGAAGAGAGTGTCTAAATTGACACACCTCCTGCCGCTGTCACTGCAGGTGGAGCGGGCACACGTTCGCGGGACGGCCCGTTAAAGACCGTCCCGCGAATATCGGGCACCCGCTGCACCTCTCTCCGCCAGGCCGTTGATCAGGGCAGATCTATGAAGGCCGGCTGGAGTACTAGGGCTTGTAGCAGGCGATGCAGGCGTCAGAGTTGAGCCAGTGGGTCCAGTGAGGGCGTCCAGCCACCTGCGGCATTTTCACGGAGATCTGGTGCTCGGTCCCCCGGGTGCCGTCGCGCTTGCCTTCCCAGTAGGACGACATCTTGCCCGCTTCGGTGTACTTGTAGATCTTCTGTGTATCGCAGTGCCGGTAGTCGCCGCCGATCGAGATGGGGCCCGCTGACACGCTGATGCTCTTCGTGCGGCAGTCGCCCGTGGAGTCGGAGCGGGGTGCCCAATCCTGCCACTGGGGGTTGCCGGCTTCCTTCGCTTTGTCCTGCTTGATGCCGTGGCCACAGGAGGTCAGCACGCTCGCGTGGTCGTTCGCGCAGGTGCTTATGCTCTTGACGGTGTAGTAGTTCCACGCGCTGTTGCCGTCGTAGCGCACGACGTCGTCCGCGTAGCAGCCGTCGTTCCAACTGATGCGGACCGCCCTGCCGCTCAATGTGACGTTGTTGTTTTTTCGGCCGAAGCAGTCGCCCGCGTACTTGAAATCGTAGGGGCGGTTAGCGGCGGGGGCGGCGAGATCGTCGTTGGTGTTGCCAGTGTCGGCTTCGTCCCAGACGACGCTGACGTCACAGCGGTCCGGCTGTCCGTCGGAGCCGGGGGTGCCACTCTCCAGGCTGTCGGTCGTCTCGTACCGGATGTTGGTCGCGCCGGGCGGCACAACGAGCACATCCTCGATGTCGGTGTCGCCCTCGGCGTTCGCGCAGGAGGCACCGGGCGCGATGCTCGCTTGCACCTTCTCCATGTCGACCTTGAGGACGCGGTAGCTGGAGGTGAGCCGCCCTATGGTGGGGACCGCAATATGTTCCCCAGTTGGCGTCCGAAAGGCAGCCGGGACGATGCCCTTGGGCGCGGCCGTCGCTGCGGCGTTGGACGGGGAGCCCTCGGTCGCATCCTTCATATGGTCGGCGAACTCCTGGAGTTCCGCCGTACCTGCCGCCGTGCCGGTGATGTTGTCCGCGTTGGACGCGGTCACGCTAACGCTGTCAAGGGGCGCGGCTTCGTCAGCCGCTGCGGGCTGGTAGACGAGTACGCTCCCCGCGAGGGCAGCCACTGTGGCCGCCATGACGCCCGTTTTCCATCTGCGCATGCGCAGACTCATGGATCCTCCCCCATTTGCTGTGCTGTGGTCATCAGGGAGTCTGCACGTCAGGACCATGATCCGCACGTTTCTCTCACGAACTCTGAGCTGCCTTTGAGGTTGCTGTCGGACATGTCGGAGTGTGACGGACGTAAGACCTCAGATTTCCCTCAAAACCAGTCGCCACCTGCACGTAGGCCCCCGTGCTGGGGCATCATCAGTGCGCCCACATCACCCCCCTAGCGGAGCGGATACACCCGACATGCGCCCCACACGAATGGTCGGCCTCGCTGCCCTCGTCGCAGCCCTCGCCACAGGATGCGGCGGCTCCTCCGGCACAACTGCCCACGCGAGTGCGCCGCCCGTCAGTCAGAAGCAGGCAGTCGCCGTCCTGGACCGCCTGATGGCTGCCGCGCCGGGGGAGAGTGCCCACGCTTTCTGCGCGAACACCTATCAGACCAAGACATGCGAAGACACCTGGAAGCAGGCGGCTGAGTTCTGCCTCAAGCCAGGGGCCGCACCGCACATCATCGACTCGGCCGTGGTGGAGAATACCGACACGATGGACGGTGGGCGTGTGCTGAAGGTGGAGGGGAAAACCGCCTCGGGGCAGCGGTATGTGTCACAGGTGTTCGTCACAGCCGCGACCGGCACTCCGCAGGCGTCGGTGGGGGTGTACTGGTCGGGACTCGGGCTTGGTGACTCGCCATTCGGGGAGAATAAGACAGCGGTGCCGCAGTCGGAGTGCGGCAGGAAGTAGCTCAGACAGCCAGGAACTCGCGACCGCCCAAACAGGGGTGAATCGGGTGAAAAGGCTCAGCCGACGCAGTAGAGGGACGTGTTCGAACGGCGAGGACAAATCTCAAGCTGCGGGGGTGACGGCAACGCTGACGGCAACGACAGCACTCACAGGCTCATGATTACGACCTACAGCGATCAACTCAGAAGAAGGCCGAGACCCCGCTCAACGAGCTGCCCGATCCTACGGATCAGAAGGTTGCAGGTTCGAATCCTGCCGAGTGCACATAGATGAGAGGCCCTGGAGAGATCTGGGGCCTCTTGCGTTTCCAGCGCATACAGCAGCGAAGTACGGCAACGAACCCGATGTTGCTGTGGCAGAGCCGTGGGTGCACGTTCCAAGCACCGTCGAAACGTGCGTCCTCCGCTCGGCATGGGCGTCTTCATGGCTCTAGGGAAGCTCTCAGCAAGTAACCCACTGCGGTACTCCGCCGACCGCCGTGTCAGCCCAGCACGGTCACCAGCCCCAGCACCACGTTCGCGGGTGCCGGCGGATTCGTGGCGAGCGTCGTGGGCTCCGGGGTGAGTGGTGGGTTGAGGTGGGAGTGTGAAGGCCCGCTGTAGCGTGACCACATGGATGAACCCCGGATCAAGGTGTACGGCTCAGCCACCGAAATCACTGTTGCGGGCAACGCCGCCGGGCTGCGGGACCTGGCCGAGCGGCTCGTCGGTCTCGCCGATCCCGAACTCAGCGACGGCTACCACGAGCACCTTGAGAGCGGCATCAACCTCGAAGACGGCTCGATCAGCCTGATCCTGCAACGCGATGACAAGCTGTAGGACTCACTCCGGCCCGGCGATCGGCAAGGGACTCTCGCGTCATGACTTCCTTGAAGGGATCGGGCGCATCGTCGGACATGGCTGGACCGTAGCGTGGTCGGCGTAGTGCCGTCCGTCGATTGGTGACGGCTCCGCGCAGGCTTTGCAGTCTGGCCTCATCTCGACCAGGTCGCTCGTGAGGCGCTGTCGACGTCGGTCAACCCCTCCTGGGCTCCGGCTGGAAGCCCGCTGACGTCCTGCAATGACCGGCACTGTCCGCCACTGTTGGTGTCAGGCGGTGATGTCAGGACTCGGGGCTCTCCCTGACAGGCGGCGCACCCTGAAGCATGCGTCGCGCGCCCGAGCGATGACCGACCACAAGACCGGCAAAGAATGACCAGACCACCAGGAGTATTCAGAGCCGTTCAGTCCCGTTCCCGCATCTTCGTCCGTAGCGTGAACGGCTGTGGACGGCTCCGGACGGGGATGAATGAGACGGAAACTGAGACGGAGTCCTCCCCGGCTGACCTGCGCATCAGCATTCTGAAGGTCAGGGCGAGCGGAATCTAGAGCCGCGATCACGGCCGCAGTGTCTCCAGGACGAGGCGGGCGGCGTGCTGTGAAAGCCGCGTCCCGGGCATCGACTGGGGGATGCCCGGGACGCGATCCGCCAGGGACGGACGGGAAGGGACGGTCAGGAGGTCTTCGCACTCGCGCGGCGACGCCGTACGGCGAGGACCAGAAGGCCGCCGAGCGCTGCAGCGACGGCTGCGGCGCCGGTGATCAGCGGGGTGCCGTCGGAGCCGGTGCTCGCCAGGTTGCCGGTCGCGGAGCTGTCGGCGGACCCGTTTGTGGAGCCGCTCGTCGACGCACCGCCGGTCGAGGAGCCCGAGGTGCCCGTACCGCCGGCGGCCTGCCCCTGCGGGTCGTTGCCGCCCGTGTCGGAGCCGCCGTCCCCGGAGCCGCCGGTGCTGGAGCCGCCCGAGGTGCTGGGGCCGTCTTCGTTGTCGGTGGGGATGGCGATGTGGATCTGTGCCTTGTCGTTGGCGGGGTTCTTGTCGAAGGCCGGGTGGATGTCGTAGACCGAGGTCGCCTTCACCTCGCTGGTGGTGGTCTTGGTGCCCTCCTTGATCTTCAGCATGAAGGTGAAGGTGGCCGTCTCACCGACGTCGAAGGTGGCGTCGGCGGGCCGGCAGACATAGCGGGACTTGCCCGGCTGCCCCGCGGATCCGGCGGGCCCGTCGATCCCGAACGGCACGCACTCCTTGGGCACTTCGGTCGCGACGGTGCCTGCCGGGATGTTCACCATGAGCGCCGTCAGGTCGTCGCTCTCCTGGTTCTGGATCCAGCCGGGGCCGTCGTTGCGCAGACTCACGTTGATCGACTGATTGCCGCCGGCGAGTGCCTCGGTGTCGTCACCGATGGCGACCAGGTCGGCCGTGCTGTCGGCGGTCAGGGTCAGACGCTTGTAGCTGTCGCCGAACCCCTCGCCCGGGGTCTCGCCGGTCTTTCCGGTGCCGTACTCGACGGCTTCCATCAGCGCCTGCGGCAGGGCCTTGAACCGTACGGGAGTCTCGATGGAGGCGCCGGGTTCGATGACCTTGTCGAGCTGGCACAGGGCCTGCCTGACCTGGTTCTCGATGGTCGAGTAGATGCAGCCCTCGACGGGCTTGGGAAAGTCGAGCCCCCTCGTCAGCCGGATCCGGAAGCTGACGCCGTCGGCTGCCGCAGTGCCCTTGTTGGTGATGACGACGTTCTCGTCGTACACCTCACCGGGCTTCGGCGAGGTACTCGGCAGCTCCGAGATCACCAGGTCGGCCCCGGCCTCCTCGGCATACGCCGCGGGGGCCACGACTGCGGGCACGGCGGCGGCGATCGCGGCAGCGGCCACGACGGCGGCCGATGGGCGGATGTGCGAGCGCATGTGCTGGCGCACGGTGGATCTCCTCGTCGGAACAGGAAGCACGGCGACCGGAATGTTGGCCATCCGGTCATGCACTGGACACCTGAGGTGCGCGGAGGGTTGTGCCCGCGTTCCCGACTTGGCCGCGCCGTATCTGCCGCCCACGCCAGTTTCCTGCGCCATCTTCTGCACCGACGGGCGATGAAAAGCGGCACCCCACCGGGGCGCCGCCCTTTGTCACGAACGCTGGAGGAGGCGTCGATGTAGGAGCTTCTGAAAGCGGTGCTGTGCAAGAGATGGAGGTAGGTCCTCCGGGGTCGCCCTGCAGGGGGAGGCTCCAAACCACCGCAGGCTGCGTCGGTTAAGTGCCGTTCGTGGTGAGCGCTGCGGGAAAAGGCGCGGCGATGATCGCGTCAGGTGTGGGTCAGGAAGGCGAGCGGGAGCGAACCGCTGATGACGTGTCGTAACAAACTTCAGTGGCGTCGAAACCAGGGCGAGACCAGGGCTCTGGGACAAGTCCGGGGGGAGCCTGCTGACTGCCCGGATGGCGTCCGGCATGTAGGCGGCGCGAGCCTGATCTGGGCTTTTGCGCGGAACGTGAGAACCTGTCGCCCCGATAGTGCTGCTGGCCTGCGAGGCGGGCGGCGAGAGGGAGATCCCCAAGCGGCCAACACCGCAAGGGGCCGAGTACCGATGCGGGGCACGGGGGCAGACCGTCTCGTAGTAGTGAGGAAGCCCGGTAATGCGGGTGGAGCGAAGGGGACGGATCATCCAGGTCTGCTTGGCGGTCAACCGGAGTTCCCGGGAGGAGCCGGGTGAGCGGGCCAAAGTCGTTCGAGATTTCGAAGCATGTGGTCTGGGAGGCGTATCTCAGGGTCAGGGAAACCCGGGGAGCGGCCGGGGTCGACGGCGAGTCGATCGAGCAGTTCGGGGCTGACCTGCAAGGCAACCTCTACAAACTGTGGAATCGGATGTCGTCGGGCAGCTACTTCCCGCCGCCGGTGCGGATGGTGGAGATCCCCAAGCCCGGGGGAGCAGGCAAGGTCAGGGTTCTCGGGGTGCCGACAGTCGCGGACAGAGTCGCGCAGACAGCGGCGGCCATGGTCCTGGAACCGGAGGTGGAACCGCTGTTCCACCCTGATTCCTATGGATACCGGCCCCGCCGAAGCGCGCTGGACGCGGTCGCGTCCTGTCGGGAACGGTGCTGGAGGACCGACTGGACGGTCGACATTGACATCCAGGGGTTCTTCGACAACCTCGATCACGACCTGGTTCTCAAGGCGGTGGCCCACCACACCGACCAGCGGTGGATTCTGCTGTATGCGGAGCGCTGGCTGAAGGCCCCGCTGCAGCACAGGAGTGGTGAGCTGGCCGCGCGAGATCGCGGGAGTCCCCAAGGCTCGGCGATCTCGCCCCTGTTGGCGAACCTGTTCATGCACTACGCGTTCGACACCTGGATGGACCGGGTCTTCCCGGGCGTCCCGTTCGAGCGCTACTGCGATGACATGGTGGTTCACTGCCGCACCGAGGCCGAGGCGCACCAGGTGCGTCAGGCGATCGGCCAGCGGCTGGCCGAGTGCGGGGACTTGCGGCTGCATCCCGACAAGACCCGCATCGTGTACTGCAAGGACGGCAAGAGGCGTGGTTCGTACGAGCACGTCTCGTTCACCTTCCTCGGATACACGTTCCGCTCGCGGAAAGTCCGGTCGAGGACGGGGAGCTACTTCTTCGGCTTCAACCCGGCGATCAGCGACGAGGCGGCCAAGCGCATTCGGGCGCAGATCCGCCGATGGCGGCTGCACCAGCGCAGTGGATCGTCCCTGGCAGACCTCGCACGGGAGATCAATCCCATCTTGCGGGGATGGATCAACTACTACGGCCGGTTCTATCCGTCCGCGTTGGTCCAGAGCCTGAAGGGCATCGATCAGTACCTGATGCGGTGGGCCACGCAGAAGTACAAGCGGCTCCGGCGTCGCCGGAGCCGGGCGTGGCAGGGCTTGGAGAAGACCGCCAAGCTCTACCCGGGGCTCTTCGCCCACTGGAAAATCCTCCGGCCTCGAACGACCGGGTGATGGGAGCCGTGTGAATCGAGAGGTTCACGCACGGTTCTGAGAGAGCCGGGAGGTGAGATCCCTCCCGGCTACTCGCTAGGCAGGCAGAGGCCGTCCGCAGGAATTGAACCCACGTGCCTCGCTTTGCAGGTCTGTTCGTGCTGGTCAGAGGGGGATTCGGAGCCGTTCAGGCGAGTTCATTTCCGTACCCGCGCCTGCCGCGTGAACCACTCTGGATGGCTCCGGACGGGGGTGAATGAGACGAAACTGAGACGGAGCACCGCAGTGCTGACCTGCGCTTAAGCCCGTAGTGCGTCATGGGCGAGGGGCTTCCATGGCCGCGATCACGTCCGCAGTGTCGCCCGAGTAGACGAGGTGCTGTTCGTCGTCCTGAGGCGGGATGAACCGGGTTCGGTACCGCTGAAGATCGCTCTCTGAGAAGTATGCGCCTGCTGATCCTCGCCCAGAGTTCATCATGGCTGGCTGCAAGATAGACCAGTACAGGGGTGGCGCCGGCGTCGGCGGCGATGGCTCGCCATCCAGCCCGGTCTTCCGGGGTCTACGGCGCCCGATTGCGAAGCGCGTGCGCACGGTGCTGGAACACCTGGCCAAGCGGCAGGACGGAAAGCCCGCCGCCGCCAACACCTTCCGTCGGCGTCGCGCGGTGCTGAGCAACTGTCTGCGGTTGGCCGTCGAGCACGAGCTACTGCCCGGCAATACCCTGCTGCGCGTGCACTGGGAGACGCCCAAGGCGGTAGAGGAGTTGGACACCCGAAGCGTCGCCACGCCGGCGCATGCACGGGCCCTGCTGGACGCCGTGCGTGCGCAGTGGACGCGCGGCGTCCACCTGGTCGCGTTCTTCGCGTGCATCTACTACGCGGCGATGCGACCGGAGGAGGTGTCCATGCTGAGCGCCAACCAGTGCGACCTCCCGCAGAAGGGGTGGGGGCGGCTCATGCTCGCCGGCGCCCGGCCGCAGGTCGGTTCTGCGTGGACGGACGATGGCAAGCCGTACGAGGAACGCCAGTTGAAGCACCGGGCCCGCCGCGCGGTCCGGCCCGTGCCGATCCCGCCCGTCCTGGTCGCTATTCTGCGGGCTCATCTGGACGCGTTCGGGACCGCGCCGGAAGGCCGACTGTTCAGCGCCCCCACGCGGCGGGCCGATCCGGTCGCAGGAGTATGGCGCCGCGTGGAAAGAAGCCCGCCGCAAGGTACTCACCCCGGCACAGGCGGCCTCTCCGCCGGCAGCCATCCCGTACGACCTCCGGCACGCCTGTGTGTCGTTCTGGCTCCGCTCCGGGGTGAGCCTGGCCGAGACCGCGCGGCGGGCCGGTCAGAGCGTCGCCGTTCTCCAGCGCTACTACGCCAAGGTGCTGGACGGTGAGGAATCCAAGATGAACGCGCTGATCGAGCAGGGGTTGGCAGAGCAAGAGGGGGGCGGCGAGGGCGCGTGATTCCTGGCCGCAGGTTGGCCGCACGCACTGGTCAGAGGTGGGATACGGCCGGATCAGGGTGAGACAAGGTGCACGCAGAAGGGGTGCCGCCCTGGAGAGTGGCACCCCTTCTGACCTGCAACCTTCTGACCTGCTGCGGTGGGTGTGGGATTTGAACCCACGGTCACATCGCTGCGACGACGGTTTTCAAGACCGTTCCCTTAGGCCGCTCGGGCAACCCACCTCGGCCCCGCCCACCAGGGACGGAGCGGGTACAGCCTACCGGCCGCGAGCCTGCCGCGGGTGTCATGGTCATATGGGGTCCACCGGCTCTGTTCCGCTCCCGCGAACGCCGCTCCGCATCCGGCCGCGGACCCCAGCCGACGCGTGGATGCCCGGGGCTGTGCCGACATCCCCAGAGGAAAGGCCTCCGCTGGGATCTTTGCTCAAGCCCGCCGCCGTGGCTCCGTGGAGTTAGAAACGCAGAAGGGCCTGCAACCTGCCGATCGAACAGCGCACGCTCCCGGATCAGGCGCCGACGAGTGTCCTCACGCCCGTCCCTGCGCCCACGAGCAGCTTGGCCCGCGCGAGGTCCCTGTTCGCGATGACCCGTTGGCGATGGTCTTCGGGCAACTTCCCAGCGTCCAGCAGCTTCTCGCAGCACTCCAGCGATTCCCGGTACTCGCCCATCCAGTACGACGACACCGCCAGCTCGTCCAATGCCCGCCAGTCATACCAGGCGTGCTCCACGAACAGGATGTCATTCGGTCGCGGAATCTCCGCCGCGCGCCGCGCGAACATGTACGCGAGCGGCCAGCGCTCCCCGTTCACACGGTAAAGATGCGCGAGCTCGCCGAGCGGTTCGACCCGTGTGGGCCGGTACTCGTGAGCATCCAGGAAACGCGCCGTGACCTCGGGCGCCCGTCGCTTGACCTCCACCGCTAGTCGCGCCGCATAGAGCCGAGCACAGAACGCCTCCTCGGCGAAGCCACCCATGCCCGCGCGCCGGTCGTACGCGGTGAGCGCCTTTCCGGGTTCGCCGGCGTCGCGCCAGCTTTGGGCGAGGTAGAAGACGTAACGGGCGTTGTCCGGCTCCTTGGTGAGCCCGTCCTTGAGGATCGCGGCATCGCGCAGGTACTTCTGCCGCTGGCTGCCCCGGAGGCGCCCGCCGCCGCCCATGATGACCATGCGCGCGCCTTCGAGGGTCGCCCGGCTGAAGCGCGTGTCGCACTCCAGGTACTCGTGCAGCACACCGACGTACCGCCAGGGGAGGCGGGTCGACACCATCGTCGAGCGCCAGTGGACGACGGGACCGTGGCGCACCTCGAAGTCGTAGCAGTCATGAGTCAGTTCCGGCATCGTGAAGCCGGGCCCGGTCTCCAGCACATCGTCGGCGTCGATGAACAGCAGATAGTCCGCGCGATCCCGGGCCAGATCGATCGCCTCGGTGCGGCTCACGTCGAAGCCCTTCCAAGGGCTCTCGTACAGAGCCCCGGGCAGGTCGGCGAGAGTTTCGCGGATGACGTCCTGGGTGCCGTCGGTCGAGCCTGTATCAAGGATCACCCATGTGTCGATAAGGGGGCGCACGGATTCGAGGCAGCGCCGGATCACATGCGCTTCATCCTTGACGATCATATTAAGGCAGACCGTTTTCATGACTTTTTCTTTTCTGTAATGAAGAGGATCGGTGGGTGAATTTAACTGAGTCACGGAACCCCACACAAGGACCGCCACGAGGACTTGGCATCCATACAGGTGATGGCTCGACCGGATTGCCGTCCCAGCTCCCCACGCCTGTGTATAAGTGAGCAGTTCCTGCTGCAGGGCATGGGAGATTTTTATGGTAGTCATCGCACCGCTTCCCCTTCCACGCGAAGAAATCCAGAGCGCTGAGGCGACCGAAAACAGAAGACGTCGGACGGGGCTGTGGCTGTGGCCGTTCGTCCTGACTTTCGGCCTGACCAGCTACGGACTGACCGACTCCCTGCTGGGCCGCGATGAACTGGTCACCTGGGACATGGTGAACCGCAACACCGGTCAGATCCTCGCCACTCTCCAGAACGTCGACGCCGTGCACGGCACGTATTACCTGCTGATGCACCTGTGGGTCGGACTTTTCGGCGATTCCGTCTTTTCCCTGCGCTTCCCCACTGCATTGGCCGTGGCCGGATCGGCGTCTGTCGTGGGTCTCATCGGAGACCGGCTCTTCGGATATCGTGCCGGAATTCTCGCCGGAATTCTCTTCGCGGTCGTGCCGGCGGTGAGCCGCTATGGCCAGGAAGCCCGCAGTTACGCGCTGGTGATTTTCGCCGTCTCCTTGGCGACGCTCCTGCTGCTCCGGGCGCTGGAGACCCCTCGCGGCCCCCGGCGATGGGCCGCCTACTCACTCACGCTGGCCGTCGTCGGATTTCTCCACCTGATCGCACTGTCCGTCGTACTCGCCCACGTCTGTGTGCTCGCGGCCCATGCGCGACAGAACCGCTCCCTGTGGTGGAAGTCCGGCCTCGCTCTTCTGGCCACCGCCGGCTGCGCCGCGCCGGTCGCCCTGCTCGGCCGTTCCCAGGCGCAACGCCAGCTGTACTGGGTCCCGGAGCCCGACTCCTGGGCATTCCTGTCCATGATGCGTGACGTCTTCGCCTCCGCCCTGTGTGCCGGAGCACTGATCGCCCTTGCCCTTGTGGCCCGTTCGCCACGCAAGGCCCCCCTGTTCTTGTGCGGCACCTGGGCCCTTGTGCCCCCCGTCCTCGTCTGGCTCACTTCACACGGCGAGGTCTCCTACTTCCGCCACGTCTACGTCCTCTTCACCCTCCCGGCCTGGGCACTCCTCGCAGGCGCCGGCCTCGCCGCGGCCTCCCGTTCCCGGAAAGCCACCGCGGCCCTCCTCGCGACGCTGGCCGTCCTCACGCTGCCCGACCAGAAGCAAATGCGGCAGCCGTTTGAGCATGACGCCCCCGTCCCCCTCGACTACGCGGCGGCGGCGGACGTGATCAAGCAGGGCCATCACGCCGGGGACGCCGTCGTCTACGACCGCGAGAACGCATGGAAGCTCGACAGCGGAGTTCAGTACTATCTGCCCCGCGACCTGAAGCTGCGCGACGTCTTCCTGGCCAAGGCCCCCACCGCGATCAACGACCTTTACGCGGTCCAATGCTCCGTCGCGGTCCTGTGCCTCAAAGGCGAGCAGCGCATCTGGCTGCTGACCCAGGGCACCGACTTTCCCTTCAACGCCATCACCCCGGGACAGGCGAACGCCCTGCAGAGCCAGTACAGGGTGTCCATGAGCCGATCGGTGACGGGGATGACCGTGAGCCTGCTCGTGCGCAGAGAGAAGAGTTAGCCCCGGAACGCGAGACATTCCGTCAGGCGCCGGCTCAGCTCGGTGAAGCGATACCGCACCACTGCGCAACCCACAGCGACGCCATCGCCGGACAAGGCAAGGATCCGTGCCGACCCGGCAGTCGTCGAGGCGATGAAGGGGGTCGGCATCGACATCTCCACCGAGACCCCGAAGGTGCTGCCGTCGACGCCGTGCGGCGTCATGTGGTGATCATCAGGGGATGCGGCGACACATGCCCGGTCTTTCCGGCAAGCGATACCTCGACCGGCAGCTCCACGACCCGGCCGGGCAGCGGTCGAGGCGGTCCGCCCGGTCCGCCCGGTCCGCGACGAGAGCGAGCGGCGGATCCGGGGGTTGTCAGCTGATCTGGACGATTGGCCGAATCAGCACATCGTGTGGTGCTGCCCGTGCCCTACCCCACTGAAAACAGCAGCCCGTTGTGGTGCGGCTAGGGGTGTCCGATGGGTTGTGACGACCCGTCGGACACCCCTTGAGCCTTACCGGCCCGGCGGACTCATGCGGTGAGAGCCGGGTGCAGGGCGTCGGTCACGGGACGATGGTCCCGCCGTTGACGGCCCCGGGGGCAGGCCGCCTGTTCACCTCGGCCCAGGCGGGGTCGCAGGTCAGGGTGGTGTTTGGTGGGTTGGCTCCCTGCACCGCAGTGCAGAGAATCTCGTAGACCCGCCCGGTGGTCGTGATGAGATCGAACTTGATGCGTGCACTCGTCTGGTGCTCGTTGACGGACGCGCCGCAGGGGACGCCTGTCGTCAGCGGGTCGGTGGGGTAGTTGGTCCTGCCGCTGAGGTCGGTCCACAGGAAGGGGGGATTGGCGCTGCTCCCCCGGAGGTCACGGACGCCCGCGTAGTAGATTCGGCCAGACAACGCGGCCCGGAGCTCGTAGTTGCCCGAGTCCTGTTCCGCGTCGATGTCGGAGCACGGTCCGGTCGCGCCGGTGGCACCCGTCCCGCCGGTGGCCCCCGTGGCCCCAGGAGTACCCGTCCCACCGGGACCCGTGGCTCCCGTGGCACCGGTTCCGCCAGTGGCACCCGTCGCGCCAGTCGCACCCCGTGGGCCCGTCGCTCCCGTCGCGCCCTTGCACTCGTCCTTGCCGTCGCCCTTGCCGTCGTCGTCGCCGCCGTAGGCGAGCAGGCGGGGCATCGACTTGTGCTGGTCGTGTTCCTTGCAGTTGTCCCCGCCGCCGTAGCGGCTCATCATGGCCGCTTGGTCCGTCATGCTGCGTGCCGTCGCGGCGGCAGGGCTGACCACGCCGGTCGCCACGACCAGTGCGAGGGAGGCCACCATTCCGGCCTTCTTGAACCGCTCTCGCGCCAGCGGCCCGAGTAGCGAAGTCGTCCTGTACTCAGGACTCATCTGCATGCTCCTTGAGTCAACAAGTTCGGGTGAGCACCCGAATCCGAGTGCGAGCTTGACGCCTGCGCGGCTGCTTGACCGACTTACCGGCCGAAACTCGCCTGCTTGTCGACGTATCGGACTAATCAGTGCGTTCGGATGGGTCATTTATCGTTCTGCCGCGCTCACTTGGGCTCATACGCGGCCGATCGGGCATCGTTGCGGCCCGCCTCGAGCGCGGATGAACCGCCACGGGTCCGGCATCTGCCACATTGACCTCGATTCTTCAGCGGAGTTGAATCGCTGACCCTCTCGGCGGTTCGCCCGTCCACGGGCCCGGAGCGCCCTCGGGCTCGGCGTCGGCGAAATCGTCGATGTCGGGCAGCGCGAGCACTCGTAGTCAGGCGTCGAGGTGGGCGGCGAGGTTCGAACTCAGCATCCAGCCGCGAGTACCCGGGACTTGGAGGGCAGTTGTGCAGGCCCATCGCCTTGCTCGTGTGGACGTGGTCTTCCACCCCTGCGTCCGAGGGATGCGGGACATCGAGCAACTGATCTGGTGCGAGCCGAAGATGCCCCACATGTGGCGGCCGTTGGTGGCGGTGATGCTGTAGCGCCAGCGATCTTCTTCTCGAAGGCGGTGAGCTTGGACGGCTGCCGACCCGACGGCTTGACCCGGCGGACGATCTAGCCGCGTCTCCTCCGGCCGGCCCGCGCGGGTGTTCAGATCACTCGGCTCGGCGATCAAGCAGCCCAGGCGGCGCCCTCGGCTTCGCGGTTGGCGCGAATTCCGCGGCGGCGAGGACTACTTGTTCGAGCGCGTGAAGGTCGCCATCAAGGGCGCGTATGAAGCGGGAATGAGCATCCCGGACTTTTGCCGCTCTGAACGCAGGCACTGGCGATCTGGTCCACGCCTGGTCCACACGAACTGATCAACAACGTGACGGAACCGAATCAAGGTGAGACAGGCTCCACCACTCAGAAGGGGTGTCTCTCGATAAGAGACACCCCTTCTGAGCTGTACGTCCGTGACCTCCGGAGGTGGTGGGATTCGAACCCACCCCGCGCCGTCAACCGTGGTGAACGGCGCGGGGACGAGACCAACCGCTCAGCTGTCGCCCTCGCGCTCGCCCAGGGTGGCCTCTGTGGTGTGGGTCTTGCCGTCGCGCGTGTACGTGAGCTTGACGGTGTCGCCGGGCTGGTGGGTCCAGATCTCGCCGATGAGGGTGGGGCCGCTGTCGATCACCATGTCGTCGAGCTTGGTGATGACGTCGCCGGGCTTGAGGCCCGCCTTGTCGGCCGGACCGCCGGACTCGACGGCGGCCGAGCCGCTAGCGCCCTGCTCCGTGATCTTCGCGCCGCCCGTGCCCTCCTCCAGGGAGACCGACGCGCCGATCTTCGCGTACACCGGCTTGCCCGTCTTGATGAGCTGCTGGGCCACGTACTTCGCCTGGTTGACCGGGATCGCGAAGCCCAGGCCGATGGAGCCGGACTGGCTGGTGCCGCCGAGGCCGCCGCTGCTGGAGGACTGAATCGCCGAGTTGATGCCGATGACGGCGCCCTGCGCGTCCAGGAGCGGGCCACCGGAGTTGCCCGGGTTGATCGAGGCGTCCGTCTACAGGGCGCTCATGTACGAGGCCTTGCTGCTGGCGCTGCCGTCACTGGAGGCGACGGGGCGGTTCTTGGCACTGATGATGCCCGTGGTCACCGTGTTGGAGAGGCCGAAGGGCGCGCCGATCGCGATCGTGGAGTCGCCGACGGCCACCTTGTCGGAGTCGCCGAGGGCGAGCGGCTTCAGGTCCGACGGAGCGTTCTTGAGCTTGATGACCGCGACGTCGTAACCCTGCGCGTGGCCGACCACTTCGGCGTTGTACTTCTTGCCGTTGGGGAAGGTCGCGGTGAGCTTGCCGCCGTCGACCGCGTCCGCCACGACGTGGTTGTTGGTGAGGATGTGGCCCTGGGTGTCGAAGACGAAGCCGGTGCCCGTGCCCCCCTCGCCGCTGGTGCTCTGAGCCTCGATGGTGACGGTGCTGGGCAGCGCCTTGGCGGCCACGTTCGCGACCGTGCCCGAGGCGCGCTTCACGTCGCCGCTGCTGCTCGGCGCGGAGACCGTCGTCGAGTCGGTGCTGTTGTCGTTGTTCTTGGCCAGCGAGTAGCCGATGCCGCCGCCGACGCCGCCCGCGACCAGTGCGGCCACCAGGATGGCGGCGACCAGGCCGCCGCGCCCGTTCTTCGGCTTCGGCGCGGGCTGGTAGGAGGAGCCCCAGCCGCCGGCTCCTGAGCCGCCGCCGTCCGCGTACGACGGAGTGGCGGGCGGCGGAGGCGGCCAGCCCGCCTCGGCGGCCGAGCCCGGCGCTCCGGAGCCCTGCCCATAAGGCTCGGAGCCCTCTGAGGGGCCCTGCCCGGCCCCGACCGACGCATACGCCGGCTGCTCCGCCGGCGCCGGTGCGTGCTCCGGCGCGCCGGGGGCGCTCGGAGGCACCGCCGGGATCGGAGCGGTCGGCGCGCCCCCCTCGGGCGCAGCGGCCTGCGCGGAAGCAGCGGGAGTTTCCACCGGCACGGGAGGTGCGGACGGGGCCGGGGGTACCGCGGTGCCCTCGTTCTCGGTGCTCACAGCTCTTCTCCTCGATCCACGGCTGTTGTTCTCGGTCGCACTCGGTCACGCTCACTCACGCTTGTCGACGGTCCGGCGCGATTCAGCTGTGCATGTGCTTTTGTACGCCGTCAGCTTTTCCCACCGGCCGTCAGAGCACCATAAGCGGTGGCTGTGGGTCCGGGGCGATCCTTTATAACGGACCTGTTGGACGAAAAGGAGTGATTCCTGACGTCTTGGGACTCACGTCTACCCCGCGACGGTGGCACCATGACGCGGTGACCCTCGCACGACAGCACCCGATTCAGGTCGTCGCCCACCGCGGAGCCTCCGAAGAGGCCCCCGAGCACACCCTGGCCGCGTACAAGAAGGCGATCGAGGACGGTGCGGACGCCCTCGAGTGCGACGTACGGCTGACCGCGGACGGCCATCTCGTCTGTGTCCACGACCGGCGAGTCAACCGTACGTCCAACGGCCGCGGGGCGGTCTCGGCCCTGGAACTCGCCGATCTCGCCGCCCTCGACTTCGGGGCCTGGAGAAGTCGCGACGAGGAACCCGACTGGGAGCACCGCCCCGAGGACCGGGAGGACACCTCCGTCCTCACCCTGGAGCGCCTGCTCGAACTCGTCGCCGACGCGGGCCGCCGCGTGGAGCTTGCCATCGAGACGAAGCACCCGACCCGGTGGGCGGGCCAGGTCGAGGAGCGGCTGCTGCTCCTGCTGAAGCGTTTCGGCCTGGACGCCCCGGAGTCCGCCGCCGAGTCGCCGGTGCGGGTCATGAGCTTCTCGGCGCGCTCACTGCACCGCGTCCGGGCCGCTTCCCCGACCTTGCCGACGGTCTATTTGCTGCAGTTCGTCTCGCCCCGGCTGCGCGACGGACGGCTGCCCGCGGGTGTCCGGATCGCGGGCCCCTCGATGCGGATCGTACGCAGTCACCCCGGATACATCGAACGGCTGAAACGAGTCGGACACCAGGTGCACGTCTGGACCGTGAACGAGCCCGAGGACGTCGATCTCTGCGTTGAGCTGGGCATCGACGCCATCATCACCAACCGCCCGCGCGCGGTGCTGCGCCAGCTCGGCCGCTGATCTCGCGCCACCTCTTGAGGAAGCCGCCTTCAAACCCCAGAATCCGGCATTGATCCAGCGTCGAATTCCGGCCACTCGATTACAGGGAGTGCACCGGCGCGTTCGGTCCGTATTCGATCGTTACGAGTGCGTCAGCAGACGCGTGTTGGCCGGTTTCCGGTCCAGTCCAAAGGGGCATCCACACCGTGGCGTGGGGCAAAGGAGGTCTCGGGGGTGGCGTTGGTGGTGGCACAGGAGGTGCCCACGTCGTCGAGCATGGCCGTACCCCATGGCCCTGCGGGCGTGGGGGAAGCAAGACACCGGATGCGTGACCAGCTGCGCTCCGGTGGCGTGGCGGACTCGGTCATCGACGATGCCGTACTGATCCTTTCCGAACTGCTCAGCAACGCGTGCCGGCATGGCAGGCCGCTGGGCGACGCCCTCGCCGGGGACGGCGACGTCCGTGCCGCATGGCGCGTCGATCAGTCCGGAAGGCTCACCGTCGAGGTGACGGACGGCGGTGGTCCGACCCGTCCGGTTCCGGCCACGCCCTCGGTCACCGCGCACGGCGGCCGCGGGCTGAACATCATCACGGCACTGGCCAAGGACTGGGGCGTACGGGACGACGCACGCGGTGAGGTCACGGTGTGGGTCGTCGTCCAGGACGACGTGGACGACACGACAACCGCGCACCGGCGCGACGACTTCGCTACGCGCGTCGCGTCCCCGAGGGTGGCCGGCGCGATACCCGGCATGGACTTCGCGGACGCCTTCGACGATGTGGACTGAGGCACACGGGCGTTCGGCATTCGGCATCGGCCTGGGGCACACGGACCGAACCACCGATTCGGCGACGACTCGGTGCGTTGTCCACAGGGTCCCGTCAGCCGTCTCACGAACGACTAGGCTCGCGCCCGTACGAGACGAGCCGTAATCGGGAGACACCCACGATGGCCAAGAAGCGACCCCAGACGAAGGCCAAGCAGCCTCAGCTGAAGGATGGGGAGATCCCTGTTGTCGGCGCTCGAGAGCCCTGCCCGTGCGGCAGCGGCCGCCGCTACAAGGCCTGTCACGGCCGAGCCGCCGCGCACGCCGTGACCGAGCTGGTGCGGCGCCCCTTCGAGAGCCTGCCGAGTGAGGGCGACTGGGTCGCGCTGCGCGAGCTGGTGCCCGCCGCGACGGTCGAGCTGAAGCTCAAGGAGAGCCTCCCCGAGGGTGTCCCGTCGGTCACGCTCGCCACCGTCCTGCCGATGGCGTGGCCCGCGCTGCGCCGCGACGACGGCTCGGTGCTGCTCGGCCTGCAGAACGACACGGCGTCCGGCGACATCAGCCGCGATCTGGCCGACACCCTCCAGCGCGCGCTCACCGCGGAACCCGGCACGCCGGTCGAGGGCCGGCGCGCGCCCGCCGACGGTCCCCGACTCCAGGATCTGCTGGACCCCGAAGGCGCGTTCGAGCCAGTTGTGCACAGCGGCTTCGAGTTCTGGGTCCCGGACGCGGAGAACGCGACGCCGGAGGTGACCGCCTCCCTGGAGCGGGCCAACGCCGCCGCCATCCCAACGGTGAAGCTCGCCGGGGTCGACGCCGCCTACTGGTGCGAGACCCCCGACAAGAACCATCTGCGCTGGGTCATGCCGCACCCGGAGGAGCAGCTTCTGGACGCCCTCGCGCGGCTGCACGCGGCCGGTCGCTCGAGCCTCGGGGAGGGCACCCGTCTGGTCGGCTCCTTCCGTGCGCACGGGCTCACGGTGCCGGTCTGGGACCTCCCGACGGGCGTCACGGCGGACGACATCGAGAAGCCGGCGACCGAGTTCGCCGAGCGCCTCGCCACCGCTCTGGCCACGGACGCGCCGCTCACCGCGGACGAGCGCAGGGCCCGCGGCGGCCTCACCAACCGACAGGTGACGCTCAGCTGACTCACAGATGGGGGGAACTGACCGACCGGTCAGCTGGTCAGGGGCACCCGGCAGGGTGACTCCTGTCACAACTCCCCGTTGTGACAGGTAAATCCGTGTCCGAATAGCCGAGATCGAATTTGCGAACTGCCGATCTCTTGTTACCGTTCGAGTAGCCCGGTTGCTGGTGCATCCCCCGTCGCCAGCAACCGGGTCTTTCCATGTCCGGAATCCCGCGCGAGGTCAACCTCCTTGCTACCGGCCCGAGTTGCTCCCCGAGCGCAGCAGCAGCGGCCCGCCGGACCCGGCGCCTTTCGCGAACTCCGCGACCGCCGTGAACGCGCCCACGTCGCCCTTCGTGCGCTCCCTGGGCGTCTCGCACACCCCCGGGTCGTCCTCCGCGTCCACCGCGCAGTTCATCCGCACCGTACGGCCGCCCGGCCCCAAGAGGCTCAGTACGGAACTCAGCTCGTCGCCCGTAGCGTTGCGGTAGTAGGTGCGCGCCCAGGTGTCCTCACCCTGTGTGAGGACACAGGTCTGCGCCTCGATGCCGTCCGGCGAGGAGAGTTCGGGGCCGCACCGGGCGGCGGTGGCGAGGCCGAGACCGAGCAGCAGGGGAGCGCGTGCGGGTTCGGACGCCCGCGGTCTGCCATCGCCGCGAGCGGCCCTGTGTACGGCTCCGGACTGTTCGTCGCCCACGGGGCCGGCGGACGCCACGGTCAGCGGCAGGGCGACGATGAACGCCACGACGCCTACCAGCGCCACCAGGCGAACTCTTCGGAGGTCTGGCCCGTCGCGCAGCGACGATGAGGCTCTGTGGCCTCCGGAATGACGCAGCATAGACGGACGATAACGAGCGCGGGCGGGCGCGCGGTTCACCGCGCGCCGGTCGCCCCTACAACTCGGGCGCGCTCACACCCGTACGAGTGAGTGCCTCCACCACGGCGTCCACCACGGCCTCCACACCGGGCACCCAGGGAGCGGCCGAGCCGGGCAGCGGGGCGCGCTCCCAGCGGATCTGGCCCTGTCCGGTCTCGGACGGCGGCAGCGCGATGTAGCCGCCCTCGCCGTGGAAGCGGAGGGAGCCGGGGACGAAGTCCTTGGCGTAGAGCAGTTCGCCCAGCTGCTCCATGGAGTACGGGGCGACAAGGATCGCCCAGCGCGTGGGGGCCGCGACGACCGGGCCGAGGCGCATGCCCTTGCGGTCGAGGGCGTCGAGGGCGCGGGACGCCGCGAGGGCGGGCAGGCTCACCGCGCAGGGAGCCTTGCCTCCGGTGGCCAGCACGATGGGTGCCGACGGTCGGTTGGTCCACCACCAGCGCACCATGCGCTCGTCGGTGGTGGCCGCGAGGAGGCCGGGGTCGAAGGGATGGGCACCCGGCACCGTGCACTCGGGGTCGGGGCATCCGCAGCGGGCACGCCCCTGCGGATCCGCCGCCACACCCGGGAGTACGGGCCACTGCCATTCGGTCGCGAAGGTCAGGGCCGCGCCGAGCACCTCAGGCCTCCCGTTGTTTCGCCTGGACAGGAGCCTGCGTCGCCTTCCGAGGATCTCGCGCATGAGCGCTCGTTCCTTTCCGTTGCACGCCTGGCAACACTGTGGACCACTCACATCATGTGTCGATCACTTCACTGTGCGTACCTGCTGGCGCATCACACCCCTGCTGGAGACAAGGGGAACCCCTCTGGGCCGAGCGTTTGGCTGCGTCCGCGTCCATACTGCGTCTGTCTGAAGCATGGGCATGGCGTGGGGTGGCGGCGCCTGGCGTTTTGCCGTCCCGCGTATTTCTTGCCGCCTCCGCCACGGGAGGATGGGGCACGGTCGTCGGTGGTTAAGACGCCCGGTTCCATTGCCAGGTTCCGGGCTGATCCCAACCAGCCCTGACCTTCACCGAGTACGTACCCACCACGACCGCTGTGACGCTCCGTCGAACTAGGCCAGTCGACCGCAATAAGCCGTTACCCGAGTCAGTTTTAAGCCAACTTTGCTTTCCCGCAAGGGTTACCGAGAGTCTCATGGACACCAGGAATCCCAGCAGGACAATGCTGGACATCCCCTCACGAGTGCGTGTACATGTGGAGACACTGCTAGCGGCGCAGGACAACATGGGGGTTTGCGATGCTATCGAGCAATACGCACCGGTCGGAAAGCCGGACGCCATGAACGCCCCTCACCTTCCGAAAGTGGCTGGAATCGATTCAACGGTTCCTTCGCCCGCACACACTGTTGCGCCGACGCCGAACCCCACGGGTGCCTCTTCGGCCACCTTTCCCACCGGCCCCGGAGCCGTTCTCCAAGATCGCCTCGCGGGCTGGGTCTCGGACCTCACCACGCTCCACGAACTCACCGAGCGTCTGGCACGCACCGCGACGCTGAGCGACGCGCTGCAGGAACTGCTGCGCGCCGGAGCCGCCCTCGTGGGCGCCCGGCGCGGTCTCGTCGTCATCGAACCGGGCGACGGCCTCGGCCCCGACACCACGATCGGCCTGGGCCTCGCCCGGGCGGACCTCGGCCACATCGAGACCGTGCCGCGCAGCTCCATGTCGTACGGCAGGATCCTGGAAGGACTGCCCGGCGGCGACGGCGAGATCGCCCAGCCGGACCTCTTCTCCGAGGACGGGCTCGACCCCCGCCACCGCGAGGTGGCCGCCCGCCTCGGCTACGCCGCGAGCTACGCGCTGCCCCTGTCCACCGAGGCGGCGGGCCGCCTGGGTGCCGCCGTATGGCTCTACGACGAGCCCGCCGAACCGGTCGAGCGCCAGCGCCACCTCATCGGCCTCTACGCCCGGTACGCCACCGAGCACCTGGCACGGCTGGTGGAACTGGAACGCACGCGCGCGTGCATGACGACGATCTCCGAGGAGCTGCTTCCCCCGCGGCTGCCCCGGGTCTCCGGCGTCCAGCTCGCCGCCCGGCACCGCACCGGTCCGCGCGGCGGCGGCGACTGGTACGACGCGCTGCCGCTGCCCGACGCCGCGCTCGGCCTCGCGGTCGGCTCCGTCACCGGGTCCGGGCCCAGCGCCGTCGCCGCGATGGGCCGGCTGAGGGCGTCCCTGAGGGCGTACGCCGTCATGGAGGGCGAGGACCCCGTAGCCGTCCTGTCCGACCTCGAACTGCTGCTGCGGCTGACCGAACCCGCCCGCTCCGCGACCGCCCTGTTCGCCTACTGCGAGCCCGCCCTGCGCAAGCTCACGCTCGCCGGTGCCGGGCACAGTCCGCCCCTGGTGATCGGCGCGCGGCGCACGGAGTTCGTGGAGACCTCCCTGTCGGCGCCGCTGGGAATGCTCGCCTGCTGGGAGGCGCCGAGCGTCGAACTGACGGCCCAGCCCGGCGAGACCGTGCTGATCTACACCGACGGACTGCTGCACCGCACCGGCGACCCCATGGACCGCGCCTTCGCCCGGCTGCACGCGGCGGCGGCGAGCGTCCCGAAGGCGTTGCGCAATGATCCGGGCGCGGTCGCCGATCACGTTCTCCGGAGTGTGCTGCCGGACGGGCTGGACGAGGCGGATTCCGAGGAGGACGTGGTGTTGTTGGCGGCTCGTTTCGAGTGAGCTGTCGGTAAGAGGTCTTCCGAGCCTGGGCCCCCTTCAGCACGACCGTACGATGGGGGAGGTCCAGAGTCGTATCTAGGAGGCAGACCGTGTCGGAGGCGCTCACCCCGGAGACCCCGGAAGCCGTGCTCGACGAAGCCGCTGACGAAGCGGGCGAAGAAGAGCCGATCAAGCAGCGCAAGAACGGCCTGTACCCGGGCGTGTCCGACGAGCTGGCCGAGAACATGAAGTCCGGCTGGGCCGACACGGAGCTGCGCGGCCTCGAGCCGATCGCGCAGGCCGAGTACACCGCCGCCCGCCGTGCCGCGCTCTCCGCGCGCTTCCCGGGCGAGCGCCTGGTGATCCCCGCGGGCAACCTGAAGACCCGCTCGAACGACACGGAGTACCCCTTCCGCGCGTCGGTCGAGTACGCGTACCTCACCGGCAACCTGACCGAGGACGGTGTCCTGGTCCTGGAGCCGGTCTCCGTCGGCCACAAGGCCACGATCTACCTGCTGCCGCGCTCCGACCGCGAGAACGGCGAGTTCTGGCTGTCCGGGCAGGGCGAGCTGTGGGTCGGCCGCCGCCACTCCCTCTCCGAGGCCGAGCAGCTCTACGGCATTGCCGCCTCCGACGTTCGTGAGCTGGCCGAGAAGCTGAAGGACGCCACCGGGCCGGTCCGGGTCGTGCGCGGCCACGACGCCGGCATCGAGGCCGCCCTGACCGACAAGGTCACCGCCGAGCGCGACGAGGAGCTGCGGGTCTTCCTGTCCGAGGCACGGCTGGTCAAGGACGAGTTCGAGGCCGGCGAGCTGCAGAAGGCGGTCGACTCGACCGTGCGCGGCTTCGAGGACGTCGTACGGGTCCTGGACAAGGCCGAGGCGACCAGCGAGCGCTACATCGAGGGCACGTTCTTCCTGCGCGCGCGCGTCGAGGGCAACGACATCGGCTACGGCTCGATCTGCGCCGCAGGTCCGCACGCCTGCACGCTGCACTGGGTGCGCAACGACGGCCCGGTCCGCTCCGGCGACCTGCTGCTGCTGGACGCGGGCGTCGAGACCCACACGCTCTACACCGCCGACGTCACCCGCACGCTGCCGGTCAACGGCACGTATACGGAGATCCAGAAGAAGATCTACGACGCCGTGTACGAGGCCCAGGAGGCCGGTATCGCGGCCGTGCAGCCGGGCGCCAAGTACCGCGACTTCCACGACGCCGCACAGCGTGTGCTGGCCGAGAAGCTCGTCGAGTGGGGTCTCGTCGAGGGCCCCGTCGAGCGCGTCCTGGAGCTGGGCCTGCAGCGCCGCTGGACCCTGCACGGCACCGGCCACATGCTCGGCATGGACGTCCACGACTGCGCTGCCGCGCGGACCGAGACGTACGTGGAGGGCACGCTGGAGCCGGGCATGTGCCTGACCGTCGAGCCGGGGCTGTACTTCCAGGCCGACGACCTGACCGTGCCGGAGGAGTACCGCGGCATCGGCGTCCGCATCGAGGACGACATCCTGGTCACCGAGGACGGCAACCGGAACCTGTCGGAGGGGCTGCCGCGCCGCTCGGACGAGGTCGAAGCCTGGATGGCGTCCCTGAAGGGCTGACATAGTGCCCCGCGAGGGCTGAGACGACACCAATGGCCGGGTGCCCTCCTGGGTACCCGGCCATTGGTGTGCCCAGGGGACTTTCGGTGTCCCTCCGGCTTTTTGTGTGCCTAGGGGGGCGGCTTTTCGTGGACGACTTCTGGTCCGGCGTCGGTGTGGACCTGCATCTGGAGCCGGACGCGGCGGCCGGGCGCCGAGCGGGACTCGAACGGGCGCTCAGGGACGCCGTGCGCGACGGACGGCTCGCCCCGGGCATCCGGCTGCCGGCGACCCGGCGGCTCGCCGCCGAGCTGGGCATCTCCCGGGGCACGGCGAAGGCGGCGTACGACCAGCTGGTCGCCGAGGGATATCTGACGGCGCGGCAGGGCTCCGGCACCGAGGTGGCGTCTCTGCCCGCCGACGACGCGTCGGTGGCCGTGCGTGCTCCACGCGCGCGTGCACCCCGTTTCGATCTGCGCCCCGGCAGCCCGGACGTCGGCACGTTCCCGGCGGCGGCCTGGCTGCGGGCACTGCGCCGCGCGATCGCGACGGCGCCCTCCTTGGCGTACGACTACGGGGACCCGCGCGGCCGACTGGAACTGCGGACGGCGCTGTCGGGCTATCTGGGGCGGGCACGCGGAGTGATCGCGCCGCCGGAGCGGATCGTCATCACTTCGGGGTACGTGCAGGGGCTCGCGCTCCTCACCCGCGTGCTGGACGGCGGGACGGTCGCCATGGAGGACCCCGGGTTGCCGTTCCACCGGAATGTGGTGCGCAAGGGCGGTGGGACCGTGGTGCCGCTGTCCGTCGACGAACGCGGCGCCCGCGCGGAGGAGTTGGCGTCCCTCGAGGCGGAGGCGGTGGTCGTCACGCCCGCGCACCAGTACCCGACCGGTGTCACGCTCCACCCCGAGCGGCGGCGCGCGCTCACCGACTGGGCACGCGCGCGTGAGGGGCGGCTGATCGTCGAGGACGACTACGACGGGGAGTTCCGCTATGACCGGCAGCCGGTCGGTGCCCTGCAGGGGATGGCACCGGGCCACGTCGTCTACTTGGGTACGGCCTCCAAGACACTCGGACCCGCCCTGCGCCTGGGCTGGATGGTGCTGCCGCCCCACCTGGTCGACGCGGTGGCCGACGTCAAGCTGCACAGCGACCACCACACCGAGACCATCGGGCAGTTGGCGCTCGCCGGAATGATCGACAGCCACGCGTACGACCGCCACGTGCGCGCGTGCCGTCTGCGCTACCGGCGCCGCAGGGACCAGCTCCTGGACCGGCTGGGGGCGCGCAGGAGCGTACGGGGGATCGCCGCCGGACTGCACGCGTTGGTGGAGGTGGCCGACGAGGCGGAGGCGCTGGCGCGGGCGGAGGAGGAGGGGCTCGCGGTCGGACATCTGGGGGATCACTGGCACGCTCCGGGCGACGGCCGGCCGCAGGGGCTGGTCGTCGGGTACGGGACGCCTCGCGAGCGGGTGTATCCCGAGGCGCTGGAGGTGCTGGGGCGGGTGCTGGACGGGCCCCCGCGCCGGCTGGGGGTGCCGGGCCGAGTCTGACGGACTGGGCGGGGTGCCGGACCGAAGTTGACGGATTGGGCGAGCTGCCGGACCGAAGCTCACAGACCGCACGAGCTGCCGGGCCGAAGCTCACCGAAGTTGACGGACTGAGCGAGGTGCCGGACCGAAACTCACAGACCGCACGAGCTGCCGGACCGAAGGTGGCAGACGTCATGGGGTGACCATGAAATGGGTCATGAAAAGCCGTGAGGAATGGGCCTGTTGAGCAGTCCATCCAGCCCATAGCGTCGAAGACATGACGAACCGCGCCGCACCATCCGCAGGCCTCGCGAAGGCGAGCCGCCTTGTCCCGTCGGCGGGCCCGCAGCGCGTCCTCGCCCTCGCCCAGCTGAGCAACTCGGTGGGGGACGGCGCCTATTACGTGACCTCCGCGCTGTACTTCACGCACGTCGTCGGCCTGGCTCCCGAGCGCGTGGGGCTCGGACTGACCGTCGCCTGGGCGATCGGCTCACTGGTGGGCGTGCCGCTGGGCCGGTTCGCCGACCGGCGCGGGCCGCGAGGCACGGCGGTGCTGCTGGCCCTCGCGACCGCGGCGGCGGTGGCGTCCTTCCTCGTCGTCCACGGCTTCGTCCCCTTCGTCCTCGCGGCGTGCGCGTACGCGTCCGCGCAGTCGGGGCTCGCGGCGGCCCGGCAGGCGCTGCTCGCGGGGCTGGTACCGGCCGGGGAGCGGACCGGGCTGCTCGCGCATCTGCAGTCGACGCTCAACGCCGGTCTGGCGGTGGGCGCGGGCCTCGGCGGGCTGGCCCTGCACGCCGGGACGCGGGCCGCGTACCTCTCGGTGTTCGCGGTGGACTCGGTGAGCTTCCTGCTGTGCGCGGCGCTGCTGCTGCGGCTGCCGTCGGTGGCGCCCGTCGCCGTGCGGCGCGGTCATGGGCTCGGCGTCCTGCGCGACCGCCCGTATGTGCTCGTCACGTTCCTCAACACCGTGCTGTTGCTGCGGATGCCGCTGCTCAGTCTCGGCATCCCGCTGTGGATCACCGAGCGCACCGAGGCGCCCGCCTGGCTGGTGTCCGCGCTGTTCGTGCTCAACACGGGAGCGGTGATGGTCTTCCAGGTTCGGATGGCCCGAGGCATCACGGGCCGGATGACCGCCACCCGCGCGATACGCCGCTCCGGGCTCGTCATGCTGGCGGCCTGCGCGGTCTTCGCCCTGTCGTCCGGTGCCTCGCCGTGGGTCGCGGCCGGAATCCTCTCGGCGGGCGCGGTGCTCCAGGTGGTCGCCGAGATGCAGCAGTCCGCGGGTTCCTGGCAACTGGCCTTCGACCTCGCTCCGGCCGACCGCATGGGCGAGTACCAGGGCTTCTTCGGCACCGGGGTCACGGTGGCCCGCACCATGGGCCCCCTGGTCCTGACGGCCCTGCTGGTGGGCTGGGGGACACCGGGATGGCTGCTGTTGGGGGGCCTGATGGTGGCGGCTTCGTACGGGATGGGGCCCGCGTCGAAGTGGGCTGCCGCACGCACCGTGACAGCCCGGAGTGAGGACCTGCTCAGCCCCGTACCGGTGAACTGACGACCACGGGCAGCGAGTCCACGAAGAGCGCCCCCGCCAGAAGCGCCCCGCTGCCGCGCGGGCTCCATGCGCGCGCGTGGAGGTCGTCGTCGAGGGCGGACAGGGCCTCGCGGCCCGCGTGTGTGAAGGTGCCGCCCGCTTCCAGCACCCCGCGGGCGCCCGCCTGGACATGGCGGAGACCGAGAGGACCGGCGGTGTACAGCAACTCGGTGTCCTGGAGGGTGGACATGACGGTGAGGAGGGCGTCGAGCCGGGCGTACGGTTCGGGCGTGCCGGCCGAGCGGACGGTGGCGAGCGCGTCCAACGCCCGGCGTACATGCGGGAAACCGGCGCGCGCCTCTCCGCGCGCCCCGGCCGCGCCGTACTTCGCCGAGACGGAGGACCCGCGGGAGGGCCGCCGCGGCGCCCGCCGGTCGGTGTGCGCCGCGATCCGCTTGGCGGTGGCGGTGACGTCGTCGCCGGTGGCGCGGGGGTTCAGGGCGGCGGCCGCGACCAGGAGCCCGAGGGCCCACAGGGCGCCGCGGTGGCCGCCGCCCGCCAGGGCGACCGAGTGCTCGGTGCACCGGCCGATCGCGCCCAGCTCGGCACGGAGTTCGGGTGTGGCCCGACCGGTGCGGCGGGCGGCCGCCGCCATGGCCGCGAGGCCGGGTGCCAGCGCCTTGGCCGACCAGCGCAGGGAGCAGTTGTCCCGGCGGGTCGTCCGGGCGTCGAGATCGCGCGGGTCGGGCAGTCCGGGTTTGGGGGCCAGCTCCAACTGCCCGGTCAGCGCGGCCACGGCGGCCCGCGCCAGCGTTTCGTCCTCGCGGCTGCTCATGGACGTACCTACGAAGACGCCGACGCGGACGGGGAGGCGCTGTCGCTGGGGGCGCCGCTCGGCGGCGTACCCGTCGGAGCGTCGCTCGGCGCGCCGCTCGGGGGCGTGCCACCGCCGCCGCTGCCCGCGCCGGTGTTCTCGGCGTCGGGGTCGATGCCGAGGGTGATGAAGCCCTTGTAGCCCTTGGACGGGTCCTTCTTGTGGACCGGTTCGAGGGTCAGCAGGCCGCTGGAGGCGCCGCCGCCGTCGTAGACCATGTCGTTGTCCAGGGTGGTGTAGCTGCCGGTGTGCTTCGAGTACGGCTCCAGCGTGAAGATCTCCTCGGCGATGTCGTCGGCGAAGAACAGCTGACCGGTGTAGTTGACCGTGCCGCCCTCGTAGGTGCCGTCCTCCTTCTCGCCGCCGGTGTGCACCTTGACGTGGATGTGGCAGGTGCGGGGCGTGTACCAGCCGGGGAAGATCGTCTCGAACTTGACGACCCCGTTGGCGTTGGCGACCTGGTATCCGCGCAGGTAGGTCTGGTCGTTGGCGGTGGAGCCGTCCTCGCTCTCGGCGGGCGCGGAGCCGCCGGGGTTGGCTGTGGTGTAGCCGGAGTAGTAGCCCCAGGCGTCGCAGTGCCAGATCTCCACCGCGGCACCGGAGACCGGGGCGCAGGAGTCGGTGGTGTCCTGAACGGTGATGCGCAGCGTCAGTGGAACGCCGCTCTTGCCCTCGGTGATGTCCTTGCGCACCAGGGCGCCGTCCAGGTAGTACGGCCCCTCGGTGACGCTGGACATCAGCACGCAGGTGCCGCTGCTCGCGCTCGCGGAGGCGGTGGCCTGCGTGTCGGTGGTCGTCGTTTCGTCGGCGAACGCCGCCTGGTACCCCGCGACCGCGAGGCCTCCGGCGGCGACCGTGCCTCCGGTCACCGCGATCGCGCGGCGCCGGGTGATCGACTTGTCTTTGTGGCTTCCCGTCATGCTGGGAAAATTAGGAACGTCAGCCCTCAAAGACGTGGGCGAGCACTGTCATTCACCTGTGGACTGTGGGAAGGCTGAAGTCGGCGTGCGGTGACGCGGATGCCGGGTAGAACCGCAAGCCGTGCGAGAGCCGAGGCAGATGGCGTTCGTACAGCTCCGCCAGGTCCTCCGTGCCGCCGCCCTCGACCCAGTGCCGTACCGGTGGGGAGTCCCTGGCCGCGTCCGCCGCCCGCGCCGGGAGTCCGTCCGTGCGCAGCCCGGCCCGATAGCCGAAGCCGAGGAGGCTGCCGAGGCCGGCCACGCCGAGGACGCCGCCGAGTTGCTGGACGGTGTCGAGCAGGCTGGTGCCCCTCCCGGTGGTGCCTTCGAGCAGGGAGCCCGTCACCAGGCTGGTCGCGGGTACGACGGCCAGGCCGACACCGCGTCCGGTGAGGGAGAGCCATAGCGCGGTGAATCCGTAGCCGCTGGAGAGCTCCGTGGTGGCTCCGAGGCAGACCCCTCCCGCGAGGAGGGCCATGCCGAGCGGGACGACGGTGCGGGCGCCGAGTCGCGGGACGAGGGCCTCGCCGCCTCCAGGCCGTCAGCAAATGCGCCAGGCCGTCAGCAGGGAAGGGTCCTTCCTCCACTTGAGGATCTTGTCGAAGCTGACCACCGCGCCGCCCCGCCCCGGCTGGTTGCCGATCTGGACGTGGTCGGCGAGTTCCTGGATCAGGCACAGGCCCCGGCCGTGCTCGGCGTCGCCGCGCGCCGGTCGCAGCGGGGTGCGGGCGCGCCCCGCCGGGAAACCGGGGCCGGAGTCGGTGACTTCGATGCGGCACTTCTCGCCATCGAGGTAGGCCGTCACCCGGTACGCCTCCGAGGAGGCGCCATGGGCGGCGTCCCCACCGTGCTCGACAGCGTTGGCGCAGGCCTCGCTGAGGGCGACGGAGAGGTCGTAGGAGATGTCCGGGTCGACGCCCGCGCTCTCCATCGTGCCGAGCAGCAGACGTCTGGCGAGCGGAACGCTCGCAGCCTCGCGCCGCAAGTGGAGTGACCACCAGATGCTCATGCTCCAGCCTCCTGGCCGCGGCTCGACATACCGTTACGTATTGCCGCAAGCACCCGTGCGCAATCGCCCACTTGCCGTGATGCCGCCCATACGGCGGACGCGCGTGCCACGGGCATCGGTGTATGCGCGGGTCGAGTTCGCCCGGAATGGTGATCTTCCGGTCATACGCCATCTGACGGACCTGCCGTAGGGGCCGGGTAAGCCCAGTGCGATGATGAGGCCGCCATGACTGCCGCCCACCAGCGTTCGGCGCGCTCCGGATGGGACCTCCGGATCCTCAGGGCCGCGGTGTTCGCCGCGGTCTGCGTCGTGCTGGCCGCGGCCGGTCATGGGCTCGCCTCCTGCGCCACGGTCCCCCTGTGGACCCTGGCCGCCGGCTTCCTCGCGGTCTTCGCCGTCGCCGTCGCGCCGGCGGGACGTGAGCGTTCGCTGCCGGGCATCGCCGCGGTCCTCGCAGTCGGCCAGACCACGCTGCACACTCTCTTCGGACTCGGCCAGTACGGCGGTCCGACGACCATGGGGTCCATGGGCTCGATGACGTCGGGCATGTCGATGTCCGACGCCTCGCTCGTCGAACGGGCCGCACGCCTGGTGTGCGGCACCACCGCGGCGGCGATCACTCCCGCACACGCGCAGCGGATCCTCGCCGACGCGCGGATCGACACGGGCATGACGTCGTCCTCCATGCACCACGCGGCGGATGCCGTATCCCCGAGCGCGGGCACCTCGATGTCGGTGCTGCCCTCCCTGCCGATGCTGCTCGCCCACGTCCTCGCGGCCGTGGCCGCCGGATGGGTGCTGCGCCGCGGCGACATGGCGCTGCTGCGTCTGATGCGACTGTCCGCGCAAGGGGTCGCCGAAGGGGCGCTCGTACGGTCCCTGCGCGCCGCGCTCGCACTTGTACGCGCCCTGCGCACGGGACTCCCGGGGGCGCCCGAGGCGGCGCGTGCTCTCCCCGCCGCGCTGCTCGCGCCTCCCGAACCGCGGACGACCGCGCTCCAGCACACCGTCATCCGGCGCGGGCCGCCTGTCTCCACCGCACTCGTCCTCGCTGCCTGACACGACGCGTCACTCCCCGAAGGGGCCGCCGTCGTGCGGCACGCGCGCGTGCCGTTGTGCGCACGCGGCCCCTCATCATCGGACTGACAGTGGAGTGTTCTCTGCCATGAAGGTTTCCCGTATCGCCGCCGTCGGCGCCGTCGCCGCCTCGGCCGTCCTCGGCCTGTCCGCCCCCGCCTTCGCGCACGTCACCGTGCAGCCCGACGGCCCGGCCGCCAAGGGCGATTACGCCACCGTGAACTTCAAGGTCCCCAACGAGCGCGACAACGCCTCGACGACCAAGCTCGAGGTCAACTTCCCGGCCGACCACCCGCTCGCCTCCGTCATGCCGCAGCCGATCGACGGCTGGAGCGTGAAGGTCACCAAGTCCAAGCTGGCCAAGCCGCTCACCATGCACGGCGAGAAGATCGACGAGGCCGTCACCAAGGTCACCTGGACGGCGAGCGGCAAGGGCATCGAGCCGGGCTTCTTCCAGAAGTTCCCGCTCTCCGTCGGCGCGCTGCCCGAGGACACCGACGAACTCGTCTTCAAGGCCATCCAGACGTACTCCAACAAGGAGGTCGTGCGCTGGATCGAGCCGCAGAAGGAGGGCGCGGCGGAGCCCGAGAACCCGGCTCCCGTCCTCGCGCTCTCCGCCGCGTCCGAGGAGGGCCACCACGGCTCTTCCAGCACCGAGGACGCCTCCGCCTCCAAGACGGCCGCCAAGAACACCACCGAGGCCGCGTCCTCCTCCGACAGCAGTGACACCACCGCGCGCGTGCTCGGCGTCGTGGGCATCGTCGTCGGCGCGGCGGGCGTGGCGTACGGCGTGCTGGCCGGACGTCGGCGCCCGAACGCCTGAGATACCGAGGCACAGCCCGCTTTCGGTGCGCACCGGGAGCACGTACGACCTGGCCGTTCAGACGTCGTACGACCCCGGTGCGCATCGGAGCGCTCACATCTGGGACATTTTTCTATGCGCAAGAAGACGTACGCCGTGGCCGCACTGTTCGCCGCGGCCGCTCTGACCCTCTCCGCCTGCGGCAGTGGCGACGACAGCAACAAGCCGATCGCCGACGTGTCCGCCGAGGCCGGCTCCGGCAAGGCCGCGACGGTCCTCGACCAGCCCTTCGAGAAGCCGGACCTCGTGCTCACCGACACGAACGGCAAGGAGTACGACCTGCGCGCGCAGACCAAGGGAAAGCCGACGCTCATCTACTTCGGCTACACCCACTGCCCCGACGTCTGCCCGCTGACGATGAACAACCTCGCCGTCGCCAAGAAGCAGCTGCCCAAGGCCCAGCAGGACAAGCTCCGCGTCGTGTTCGTCACCACCGACCCCGGCCGCGACACCCCCTCCGCGCTCGGCAAGTGGCTCAAGGGCATCGACTCCGACTTCGTCGGGCTGACCGGCGACTTCGCCACCATCCAGGCCGGCGCCCGCACCATGGGCATCTCCATCGAGCCGACGTCCAAGGACAAGAACGGCAAGCTCGTCTCCGTGCACGGCACCCAGGTCATCGCCTTCTCACCGAAGACCGACGGGGGCTATGTGCTCTACGGCGAGAACGCCACCGTCGACGACTACACCAAGGACCTTCCCAAGATCATCAATGGGGAGAATCCGTGAGGCGTCCCGGCCGTCGTTCAAGGCTCCTCACCGGATCCGCCGCGCTCATAGCCGCGGCACTGACGCTCGCGGGGTGCGGTTCGGATGGTTCCTCGGACGCCTCCGCCAAGCCCGAACTGAAGGTCACCGGCGCCTACATGCCCGCCCCCAGCATGGACACCATGGCAGCCGGCTTCTTCACCGTCACCAACTCCGGGGGCGCCGACACCCTCACCTCGGTCACCAGCGACCTCTCGCACGACCTCACGCTGCACTCGACCAAGGGCGGCTCGATGGAGGAGGAGAAGTCCTTCAAGGTGCCCGCGAAGGGCACGCTGGACTTCGCGAGCGGTGGCAACCACCTCATGTTCGAAAAGCTCACCCACAAGCCGAAGCAGGGCGAGAAGGTGTCCGTGGAACTGCACTTCGCCAAGTCCGGCACGATGACAATCGCCATGCCGGTGAAGTCCGCGACGTACACCCCGAAGACCGGGCACTGAGGGAGGGATCACCGTGACACAGACCATCGCCTCCCGCTTCCGGAGCTTCCGCATCCTCCTGCTGCTGTTCCTCGCCGTCTGCGGCGCGCTCCTGGCCGGCGCGGCGCCCGCCTCCGCGCACGCCGCGCTGACCGGGAGCGACCCGAAGCAGGGGTCGGTGGTCGACAAGGCGCCCGCCCAGGTCTCGCTCACCTTCTCCGAGGAGGTCGCGATGAACGACGGCTCGCTGCGCGTGCTCGACCCCAAGGGCAAGCGGGTCGACACCGGCAAGGCGACCAACCTGAGCGGCACCACGTACGGCGTGAAGCTGCGACCTGGGCTGCCTGACGGCACGTTCACCGTCACCTACCAGGTGGTGTCGGCGGACAGCCACCCCGTCTCGGGCGCCTTCACCTTCTCCATCGGTGCCCCCTCGCAGACCTCCGTCGCGGCGTCCGGCCAGGAGGTGGGCGGCGGGGTCGTCGGCGTGCTCTACGGCGCCGCGCGCTACGTGTCGTACGCCGGATTCATCCTCCTCGTCGGCGGCGCCGCCTTCGTGCTGGCCTGCTGGCAGCGCGGCGCCGGGGTCCGGCCGGTGCAGCGGCTCGTGATCGCCGGATGGCTCGCGCTGACCGGGGCCACGCTCGCACTGCTGCTCCTGCGCGGGTCGTACGTCGGCTCCGGCAAGATCGGCGACATCTTCGACCTGACCCTGCTCGGGCAGGTGCTGCAGACCAAGTCGGGCGCGGCCCTGGTCTCACGGCTGCTGTTGCTCGCCGCGGCGGCGCTGTTCATCGCGGTGCTCTTCGGGGCGTATGTGAAGCGGGACGAGGCCGACGCGTCCGGCAGCTCCGATGAGGCCGCGGCCGAGAAGAAGGACCTCACCTTCGGGCTCGCGATCGGTGGCGCCGTCGTCGCGGCGGGTCTGGCCGCGACGTGGGCGATGGCCGAGCATGCCTCGACCGGCATCCAGACGGGTGTCGCGATGCCCGTCGACGTACTGCACCTGCTGGCCGTCGCCGTCTGGCTCGGCGGCCTTGCGACACTGCTGGTCGCCCTGTTCCGGGCGCCGGTGGAGACACAGATCGAGACGGTGGCCGTACGCCGCTTCTCGCGCCTCGCGTTCGGCGCCGTCCTCACGCTGGTCGCGACGGGGATCTACCAGTCGTGGCGCCAGGTCGGCACCTGGTCGGCGCTCACCGACACGACGTACGGGCAGCTGCTGCTCGTCAAGGTCGGACTGGTGGCGGTCCTCGTCGGCATCGCGAGTATCTCGCGGCGTTGGACCGGGCAGCTGTTGGAAGCGGCCGGAGCCGTCGCGGCGACGGTGGTGGAGCAGCGCACGGCGAAAAAGACGACTGCGACGGTCGCACAGGAACGTACGGCCAAGAAGGCGACCGCGACGGTCGCGCAGCGACGCACGGCCAAGAAGACGCCCGCCGGCGTCTCCACCGACTCGCGGCGCGCCGCCCAGCTCGCCCGGCAGCGGGCCGCCGTGGCCACCGCGCGGGACAAGCGCGCCCGCGAAGCCGACCCCCACCGCTCGGGCCTGCGCCGCTCGGCGCTCACCGAGGCGGGCGTCGCCATCGTCCTGCTCGCGGTCACGACCGTGCTGACGACCACCGAACCGGGGCGTACGGAGGAAGCGGTCAAGCAGGCCACCGCGTCCGCCTCCCAACGGTCGGGACCGCTGTCCCTCAAGATCCCGTTCGACACGGGCGGCGAGGACGGCAAGGGCACCGTCGAGCTCACCCTCGACCCGGCCCGCGTCGGTGGCAACGAGATGCATGTGTTCGTGGAGCGGCCGAACGGCAAGGCCTTCGACGTCCCCGAGGTGAAGGTCGCCTTCACGCTCGCCGCGAAGGACATCGGCCCGCTGCCCGTGACCCCCGACCGCATCGCCACCGGACACTGGTCGGCGATCGGAGTGCAGATCCCCATGGCGGGCGACTGGAAGATCGCGGTGACCGTCCGCACCTCCGACATCGACCAGACGACCGTGAACAAGAACGCGAAGATCGGCTGAACCTCACCATGGCTGACCAGTCCACTCCGGAGGTCTCCTCCCAAGAGGTCTCTCCCAAGGGGGCGATTTTCGAAAATGCCCCTCTTGGGGAGGCCGTTTCTCAAGAGCCCTCTTCTGGAGGGGTCTTTTCACGGCGCCGACTGCTCGGCACCGCCGGTGCGACCGGTCTCGCGCTGGGCGCGGCCGGAGGCGCCGCCGGGTACGCCGCGGCGCCCTCCGCCCAGAAGGCCACCCCCCTGACCTCGCTCGGCACGGACGCGGTGATGTTTCACGGGAAACATCAGCCCGGCATCACCACCGCCCTCCAGGCCCGCGGGCACCTCGTCGCCTTCGACCTGGCCGCGGGCGCGGGCCGCAAGGAGGCCGCCGCCTTGCTGCGCCGCTGGTCGGCGACGGCCCAGCGGCTGATGGCGGGCGAGGCGGCCGCACAGGACGACACGGACGTCGCACGCGACGCCGGCCCGTCGTCCCTGACGGTCACCTTCGGCTTCGGACACAGCTTCTTCGCGCGTACGGGCCTGGAGAAGCAGCGCCCGGTCGCCCTTGACCCACTGCCCGACTTCTCCTCCGACCACCTCGACAAGACGCGCAGCAACGGCGACCTGTGGGTGCAGATCGGCGCGAACGACGCCCTGGTCGCCTTCCACGCCCTGCGCGCGATCCAGAAGGACGCGGGCAGCGCGGCCCGCGTGCGCTGGCAGATGACCGGCTTCAACCGCTCGCCCGGAGCCACCGCCCAGCCGATGACGGCGCGGAACCTGATGGGCCAGATCGACGGCACCCGCAATCCGAAACCGTCCGAGTCCGACTTCGACCAGCGCATCTTCGTGCCGTCCTCGGGCGACCCGGCGTGGATGGCGAACGGCTCGTACGCCGTCGTACGCCGTATCCGCATGCTCCTCGACGACTGGGAGAAGCTCTCGGTCAAGGCACAGGAGGACGTGATCGGGCGGAAGAAGTCCACCGGGGCGCCGCTGAGCGGCGGCACCGAGACCACCGCGATGAACCTCGACAAGACCGGCGCCGACGGCAACTACGTGGTCCCCATCAACGCGCACGCCCGGATCACCCGGCCCGACCAGAACGGCGGCGCCGCGATGCTGCGCCGCCCATTCTCCTTCCACGACGGCATCGACAGCGACGGGGTGCCCGACGCGGGACTGCTCTTCGTCTGCTGGCAGGCCGATCCGCTGCGCGGGTTCGTCCCCGTCCAGCGCAAGCTCGACCGCGGCGACGCGCTCTCCACGTTCCTCCGCCACGAGGCGAGCGGGCTGTTCGCGGTGCCGGGCGGGGCGGCGGAGGGGGAGTACGTGGGGCAGCGGTTGCTGGAGGGCTGAGCCGGGCCCCGGGGCCCCCGGGGCCGTTCGTCGGCCAGGTTTGGTACGGCCCATTAGGGTGACGGTATGTCGGCGACGCGCTACACGTATCTGGGCCCCGAGGGAACCTTCACCGAGGCCGCTCTCCGCACGCTTCCGGAAGCCGCGACGCGGGAGCTGGTGCCGATGGTGTCCGTCCCGGCCGCGCTCGACGCGGTGCGCGGCAGCCAGGCCGCGGGCGCGCTCGTCCCGATCGAGAACTCGGTCGAGGGAGGCGTCACCGCCACCCTCGACGAACTCGCCAAGGGCGAGCCGCTGATGATCTACCGCGAGGTCGTGCTCCCCATCGCGTTCGCGCTGCTGGTCAGGCCCGGCACGACCCTCAAGGACGTCAAGACGGTCACCGGGCACCCGGTCGCGCAGCCCCAGGTGCGCAACTGGCTCGGCACACACCTTCCGGACGCCTTGTGGGAGTCGGCCGCGTCGAACGCGGACGGCGCCCGCCTGGTCCAGGAGGGCCGTTACGACGCTGCCTTCGCCGGCGAGTTCGCGGCGGCGACGTACGGGCTCGAACCGCTGGTGGCCGAGATCCACGACGCGGCGAACGCCGAGACCCGCTTCGTGCTGGTCGGCCGCCCGGCCAGGCCCGCGGCCCCGACCGGAGCCGACAAGACGTCCGTGGTCATCTGGCTCGGCGACGACCACCCCGGCGCGCTGCTCGAACTCCTCCAGGAATTCGCCGCACGCGGCGTCAACCTGATGCGGATCGAATCGCGGCCCACCGGCCAGGGCATCGGCAACTACTGCTTCTCGGTGGACGCCGAGGGCCACATCACCGACCGCCGCGTGGGCGAGGCGCTGATGGGCCTCAAGCGAATCTGCCCGCAGGTGCGGTTCCTCGGGTCCTATCCGCGGGCCGGCGTCGCCCTCGAAGACGTACGGCCGCTGCGGCCGGGTACGTCCGACGGCGCGTTCTCTGCGGCGTCGGACTGGCTGGCGCGCTGCCAGGACGGCCGCTTCTAACCGGTTCTGTCCGTAACCGCTGCTGCGCACCTTTCCTACCTGCTGATTTTCTTCATCCACAGGTGTTATCCACAGGTGTGCTTCTCGACCTGGGGACAAGTCGACAACGAAGCGCTACATCGTCGACAAATCGGCCTACCAGCCCCAAGTTCGTCCACAGCCCCCCACGTCACCCCTCGTCCACTCTTTTCCCTTGATCAATCCTTTGGAGCGAACCATTTCCACTCGAACGTGGGTGTAGAGAGGGTTTGACCCGGGAATTCTTCGTCCCACTTGCGGCTTTCGGAACGATCACTTCCGGAGTCCACAGATCTTCCGCACAGCCTGTGGATAACTCTTCGGGGGCGTGGATTCCTGTGGACAACGACTTCTCAAGTCCTGTGCCGCACAAGGAAGTCCAGTCAACCGGAGCGCCGCCATCTGCCCCGTTTCAGGGAGTACGACCCCTTTCATTGACGTCGCCATTGACGCCGATTGATGATCAAGAGATTCACATGGCATTTCGCTCATAACGTGACACACGTCACGCACGGGAATATCGAGTCGTAGGCCGGAACCGCTCACCGGTAGCCTTGAGGGGTGATTGACCTTCGCCTGCTCCGTGAGGACCCCGACCGTGTTCGCGCCTCCCAGCGCGCCCGTGGAGAGGACGTCGCGCTCGTCGACGCCCTCCTCTCCGCCGACGAGCGGCGCAGGTCGTCCGGCATCCGCTTCGATGAGCTGCGTTCCGAACAGAAGGCGCTCGGCAAGCTGATCCCCAAGGCCTCGGGTGACGAGAAGGCCGAGCTGCTGAAGAAGGCGGGCCGGCTCGCCGCCGACGTCAAGGCGGCCGACGCCGAGCAGCACGAGGCGGACGAGGAGACCAAGCGGATCCTGCTTCAGCTGGGCAACCTCATCCACCCCGACGTCCCCGTCGGCGGCGAGGAGGACTTCGTCGTCCTCGAGACGCACGGCACCATCCGCGACTTCGGCGCCGAGGGCTTCGAGCCCAAGGACCACCTGGAGCTCGGCGAGGCGCTCGGCGCGATCGACGTCGAACGGGGTGCCAAGGTGTCCGGCTCGCGCTTCTACTACCTGACGGGTGTCGGCGCGCTCCTCGAGCTCGCCCTCGTCAACGCGGCGATCGCGCAGGCCACCGAGGCCGGCTTCATCCCGATGCTGACCCCGGCGCTGGTCCGCCCGCGCGCCATGGAAGGCACCGGCTTCCTCGGCCAGGCCGCGGAGAACGTGTACCACCTGGAGAAGGACGACTACTACCTGGTCGGCACCTCCGAGGTCCCCCTCGCGGCGTACCACATGGACGAGATCCTCGACGCCGACAAGCTGCCGCTGCGCTACGCCGGCTTCTCGCCGTGCTTCCGCCGCGAGGCCGGCACCTACGGCAAGGACACCCGCGGGATCTTCCGCGTGCACCAGTTCGACAAGGTCGAGATGTTCTCGTACGTCGCTCCCGAGGACGCGGAGAACGAGCACAAGCGGCTCCTGGAATGGGAGAAGCAGTGGCTCACCGGCCTCGATCTGCCCTTCCAGGTCATCGACGTGGCCTCCGGCGACCTCGGTGCCTCCGCGACCCGCAAGTTCGACTGCGAGGCGTGGATCCCGACCCAGGGCAAGTACCGCGAGCTGACCTCGGCCTCGAACTGCGACAGCTTCCAGGCCCGCCGCCTGTCCGTGCGCCTGCGCGACGGCAAGAAGGTCCAACCGCTCGCGACGTTGAACGGCACGCTGTGCGCCGTACCGCGCACGATCGTCGCGCTCCTGGAGAACCACCAGCTCGCCGACGGCTCCGTGCGGGTGCCGGAGGTGCTGCGTCCGTACCTGGGCGGCCGTGAGGTCCTGGAGCCGATCTCCGAGTGACCGGCACCGCTGGGTCGAGCGGGGCAACCGCTTCGACCGGGGCGTTCCCCTACAAGCTCGTCGCGACCGACCTCGACGGGACGCTGCTGCGTTCCGACGAGACGGTTTCGGATCGTACGCGTGAGGCGCTCGCCGCGATCACCGCGGCGGGCGCGGCACACATCGTCGTCACCGGACGCGCTGTGCCCTGGACCCGGCACATCCTCGACGACCTCGGCTATGACGGCCTCGCGGTGTGCGGTCAGGGCGCGCAGGTGTACGACGCGGGGGAGCACCGGCTGCTCACCTCGGTGACGCTGGACCGGCAACTGGCCGGTCTGGCGATCGCCAAGATCGAGGCGGAGGTCGGGCCGTTGCTGCTCGCCGCGAGCCGCGACGGGCTCGACGGCGAGGTACTGGTCGGCCCCGGCTACCGGGTACACGACGGCCCGCTCCCGGTCGTGCCCATCAAGGACGCGTCCGATCTCTGGTCGGCCCCCCTGAACAAGGTGTACGTCCAGCACCCGACGCTCTCCGACGACGAGCTGGCCGCGGTGGCCACGCAGGTCGCCGGCGGACTCGTGGGCGTCACGATGGCCGGCGCGGGGATCGTGGAACTCCTCCCCCTCGGTCTCTCCAAGGCGACGGGGCTCTCCCTGGCGGCCCGCCGCCTCGGCGTGCAGGCCGCGGACACGATCGCCTTCGGCGACATGCCGAACGACATCCCCATGTTCGCCTGGGCGGCGCGCGGGGTGGCCATGTCCAACGCCCACGACGACCTCAAGGCGATCGCGGACGAGGTGACGTCCTCGAACGAGGAGGACGGGATCGCGGTGGTGCTGGAGCGGTTGCTGAACCTCTGAGAGGGCGGCAATGGCGTGGTTCGTCTTGCGGAGGATGCGCGAATCGAACGCGCGCGGGGTTTTACCCCCGACCACGACTCGCCTTTGATGAAACACAGCGCAAGCCGGTGCCTTACCTCTCGGCCAATCCTCCGGGTGGGCGGCCCGCGCGAGACGCGCGCTCGAAGTGGCCGCCCCGGGCAGCCCCCCGTGCGGAGCGGGGTTCGACGGAGGGGTAACTACTCCGTAACCCGCCGCGGGCTGCCCTGTCGGGAGCTCGACGAACTGCTCCTGATGAACATCGTCGTGCTCCTCTCCCAGAAAGCGGCGCCGGCTCGATGCGGCGGCGTGGACACAACTACTGTGCGCCGACGCCGACTTGGGCGCCACCGAATAAAACCGGTGTCAGCGGCGACGCCATCTGCGCCGGCGCCCCTTGCTGAAGAACCATCCCGCGGGCGGCTCGTCGGAGCGCCAGGGCTGCGGATCGGGTCCCTCCTCGCGCCAGCGGGCGGCGAGCATACGTGCGCGGGCGGACGGCTCGGTCGTCTCCGCGGACCGTATGAAGTTCTCGTCCAGGACGAGGTCGTCCCAGACGTCCTCGGACTGCTCCCGTCCGTCACCGTGTGGTTTCTCGGCTGCCATCCCCGTTCCTCCTGGCTGTGCGTCCCCGTTTGCCCAGTGTGCCCGGACACAGGTGAAGCCACTGTCAAGAAAAGGGGCTCCACGCGCGCGTGCATGGCGACAACAACAGGCACGCGCGCGTGGAGCCCCCGCTCACTCCTCGCCGGCCAGCGTCAGCGACCTCAGCCGCTGCCCGGCGTACCAGGTGGCGAGAACGGTGACCGCGACCAGCAGCACCGTCGCGGTCGTCAGACCCACGTCCGAGGTGACGAGGTCCCCGCCGGTGACCTTGTGGCCCACGGCGAGCGCCCACTGCTGGACGCTGAGCGTGCGCGCGCCGGACACCAGCGACCCGAAGAGGGCTTCCCAGACGAGGGCGTAGACGAGTCCGAAGACCACCGCGTGCCGGGTCACGGTTCCCAGGAGCAGGAAGAGGGCGGCGTACGCGATCGAGGCGACCAGCGCGGCCACCGTGTAGGCGACGGCGACCTGCTGGCCGTTGCCGTTCAGGATCATGCCCGCGATGAACGTCGGCACCGCCGAGAACGCCATGGTGACGGCGATCGCGACGATCAGCTTGGTGAAGATGATCGTGGGCCGCTTGAGGGGCTTGGCGAGCAGATACACCACCGAGCCGTCGTCGATCTCGGGCCCGATCGCGCCCGTGCCGGCGATGACGCCGATGATCGGCACCATCGTGGCGAGCGCGAACCCGCCGAGCAGGTCCGAGGCCACCTGGTCGTCGGCCCCGGCGAAGCCGCGTACGGCCGCGGAGATCACGATGAGCAGGACGGGCAGGACGCAGAGGATGAGAGCCCGGCGGCGGCCGAGCAGGCCCCGATAGGTGAGCCGGGCGACTGTGGGGTCGTACATCTTCGGCCTCCTACGCCGCGACGAGATACGAGAAGACGGACTCGAGGGACTCGTCGGACGGCGAGACCGTGAGCAGCCGGATGCCGTGCTCGCGCGCGACGCGCGGCAGCAGGGCGGTGAACCGGCCGAAGTCGACCGCCTGGATGCGCAACGCGCCCTCGGCGAGGTCGACCTCGATGCCGGACGTCGACGGGTCGGCGATCAGCGCGGCGGCGAGTGCCCGGTCGTCGCTGGAGCGGACGAGATAGCGGTGCGGGCGGTCGGTCATCAGACGGCGGATGCGGCGGAAATCGCCGCTCGCCGCGTGCCGTCCGGCGACGATCACCTCGATATGGGCGGCGAGTTGTTCGACCTCTTCGAGGATGTGGGACGAGAACAGCACCGTGCGGCCTTCGTCCCCCATGCGCCGCAGCAGGTCCATGAGCTGCATGCGCTGGCGCGGGTCCATGCCGTTGAACGGCTCGTCGAGCAGCAGCAGCGACGGGTCGTGGACGAGGGCGGACGCCATCTTGACGCGCTGCCGCATGCCCTTGGAGTACGTCGAGATCTTGCGGTCCTGCGCGTACTCCATCTCGACGGTGGCGAGGGCCCTTTGGGCGGCCTTCGCGCCGAGGCCGTGCAACTCGGCGTTGGCGATGACGAATTCGAGGCCGGTGAGGAAGTCGTACATCGCCTCGCGCTCGGGGACGATGCCGATCTGCCGGTAGATCTGTTCGTTGCGCCAGGTCGGCTCGCCGTCAAGGGTGACGGTGCCCGTGGAGGGGGCCAGGAAGCCGCCCATCATGTTGATGAGGGTGGACTTTCCGGCGCCGTTCGGGCCGAGCAGGCCGGTGACTCCCGGGCCGATGGTCATCGTGATGTCGTTGACCGCCACCACGTTGCCGAACCAGCGTGAGACGTGGTCGATGTTGAGCGTGGTCACAGCCCGACCTTTCGGTAGCGGCGCATCAGGAGGCCGTAGCAGCCCGCGATGAGACCCAGGACGACGATGAGGTAGACGACGCCCTGCCCGGACGAGGGGCCTTCCCCTCCGGGGAAGGCGGAGGTGGCGCCCAGGAAGGCCGTCTGCACTCCGTCGATGAGCGTGATCGGCGAGAACAGGCCGAGCCATGGGACGGCTCCCGTGCTGGACTGCTCGAAGGCGATGGCCTGGACGGTGGACACGGCCCCGTAGGAGATGGTCAGGGCGGCGATGACGGCCGCGATGCCGAAGCCGCGGCGCGGGGTGACCGCCGAGATGACCAGGCCGATCCCGGCGAAGAGCAGCGACAGCAGTGCCACGGAGACCAGTCCCTGTGCGAATCCCTTGGTCTGGTCGGCGAAGTCGAGCTTGGCCAGCAGCGCCCCTACGTAGAGCACGATCAGCGGTGCGGCCGTGAGGACGAAGAGCGCCGAGGCGAGGGCGGCGTACTTGGCGCGTACGTAGTCGACGGTCTCGATGGGCCGGGAGAAGTACAGCGGTACGGTCTTGAAGCGCAGGTCGCGGGAGACCGACTGGGGGCCCTGTGAGGCGACGTACAGGCCGATGACGGCCTGCATGATGACGGCGTAACGGGTGTAGTCGACGGGCAGGTCCTTCGCCTTGGTGGCGACCGCGACGGCCACCATGATCAGCGCGGGGACGCACATCACCACGAAGAGCAGCATCGGCAGCACCTTGGACTTGACCGAGCGGCCCAGGCCGTAGGCACCGCGCAGGGACTGCGAGTACAGCGAGCGGCGGGCGTAGGCGCGGCCCAGGCGCGGGCCGTCGTAGTTGCGGTAGCCGATGTTGTGGATACGGGTCTGCTCACCGGGCTGGGTGAGGGGCTGCTCAACCGCCATGGCCGACCGCCTCCTTCCGCTGTTCGTCGCTGTCCTTGAAGACCTCCGCGATGTGGTGCCTGCGCTGTTCCATGCGGACCAGGCCGAGGCCGAGGTCGGCGACGATGTCGCGGATGACGTCGTACGTCTCCTCGCCCTCCGCGGTGAGCAGCAGGATGTGTCCGGCGCCCGGCAGGCCGCTGCCGTCGTGGGTCTCGATCCCGCGCGCGTGGAGCACGTCGCGGACCGCGCCGGTGCCGTCCGGGTGTTCGTCGGTGTCGGTGACCTCGATGGCGAGGGTCGTGGTGGTCTGGGTGAAGTCCGTGGTGGAGCTGGAGCGCAGCAGCTTTCCGCCGTCGATGACGACGACGTGGTCGCAGGTGCGCTCCAGTTCGCCCAGGAGGTGCGAGGTGACCAGGACCGAGATGCCGAAGTCGGTGTGGATGCGGCGGATCAGCCCGAGCATGTCGTCGCGCCCGACCGGGTCGAGGCCGTTGGTCGGCTCGTCGAGGAAGACCAGCTGCGGGTCGTGGACGAGGGCCTGCGCGAGCTTGACGCGCTGCTTCATGCCCGTCGAGTAGCCGCCGATGGGGCGGTAGCGCTCCTCGTACAGGCCGACGTGGCGCAGCGTGTCCGCGGTGCGCTCGCGGGCCGCGGTCGGCGGGAGCCCGGACATGCGCGCCATGTGGACGACGAACTCGGTGGCCGAGACGTCGGGTGGCAGGCAGTCGTGCTCGGGCATGTACCCGACCCGCTCGCGGATGGCGCCGCCCTCGGTGGCGACATCGAGGCCGAGCACTCGCGCGCGGCCCTCGGTGGCGGGGGACAGACCCAGCAGGATCTTGATCAGTGTGGACTTGCCGGCTCCGTTGGCTCCGACGAGTCCCGTCACACCGGGCCCGACGTCCACGGAGAGCCGGTCAAGCGCGGTCACCCTGGGGAACCGCTTGCTCAGGCTTTCGGTCGCGATCACAGTCACGCTTCGAAGGTAGTGGCGCACACCACAGCGGTCGTCAGACCACGGAGCTGGATCCGCGTCAGACTCCAGTCGTACGGGCCCGTAGGGGTCCCCCCTGAGGTCGAACAACCGGCGCCCGGTTATCCACATCGGATCGGTTGTCCACAGGCGTCATACCCGTCTATTGACGCAGCCTCTAACAACTGTCACATTCACCAGTGTCAAGTTACGGACACGTACCGCGGTCGGTGTGGACAGGGTGGGGCGGTGGCATGACGACGGCAGTGGCAGGCGAACTCTCCGCGGAACTGCGGGGGTTCAGGGAAGTACAGCGTCTCGCGTACGAGTGCGCGGAGGCGGTGGCGGCGCAGCTGAAGCCGGGCGTCACCGAGCGCGAGGCGGCGCGCATGCAGCGCGAGTGGTTGCGCGAGCGCGGGGTGCGGGACTGGTTCCATCTGCCCTTCGCCTGGTTCGGTGACCGCACGGCGTTCGTGAACTTCCGGGTTCCGCTGCAGTTCTTCCCCACCAACCGCCGACTGGAGCCGGGGATGCCGTTCATCCTCGACATGGCCCCGGTCCACAAGGGCTTCACCGCGGACATCGGTTACTCGGGCTCCCTGGGCCTGAACCCCGTGCAGGACAAGCTGCTCGCCGACCTGGAGGCGCACCGCGAGCTGATTCTGCGCGAGGTGCGCGAGCGGCGCCCGCTGCGGGAGATCTACGAGGACGTGGACCGGCTCATGGTCCGCCAGGGCTATGCGAACCGGCATCGCGCGTATCCCTTCGGCGTGATCGCGCACAAGGTGGGACGCGTGAGGGAACGGCGCTGGTCGCCGCATCTGTTCGGGTTCGGCACGCAGTCCCTGAAGGGGCTGGCGGGCGACGCGCTCCACGGGCACCGCGACGGGTGGTCGCCGCTGTGGTCGCCGTACAGGTTCTCCGACCATCCGCCCCGGCCGGGGCTGTGGGCGGTCGAACCGCATCTCGGCTTCCGGGGCACGGGCGCGAAGTTCGAGGAGATCCTGGTCGTCACCGACTCCAAGGATCCCGAGGCGAGCGCGTTCTGGCTGGACGACGATCTGCCGCACGTGCGGCGCTGGGCGGAGGAGAAGTGAGTCTCGAGGGCGCGCGTGAGCGCTGGGTGCGGACGGGCGGAGTCGAGCTGTGCGTCGCCGAGCTGGGCGACGCGTCGCAGCCCACGGTGGTGCTGGTGCACGGCTATCCGGACTCCAAGGAGGTGTGGTCCGAGGTCGCGACGCGCCTCGCCGACCGCTTCCATGTGGTCCTGTACGACGTACGGGGGCACGGCCGTTCGACGGCGCCGCAGCCGCTGCGCGGCGGGTTCACCCTGGAGAAGCTCACGGACGACTTCCTGGCGGTCCTGGACGCGGTCAGCCCCGACAAGCCGGTGCATCTCGTGGGGCACGACTGGGGTTCGGTGCAGTCGTGGGAGTTCGTCACGGTCCAGCGCACCGAGGGCCGGATCGCGTCCTTCACGTCGATGTCCGGCCCGTCTCTCGACCACTTCGGGCACTGGATCAAGCAGCGCGTGAAGCGGCCCACCCCGCGCAAGATCGGCCAACTCCTCGGCCAGGGCGCCAAGTCCTGGTACGTGTACCTGCTGCACACACCCGCCCTGCCGGAGCTGGCCTGGCGCGGCCCGCTCGGCAAGCAGTGGCCGAAGATCCTCCGACGGCTCGAGAAAGTACCCGCGGGCGACTACCCGACCCCGTCGCTGGCCTCGGACGCGGCGCACGGCGCGTGGCTGTACCGCGACAACGTACGGGCCAGGCTGGGCAGGCCGCGGGCGGATGCGTATGCGCACGCGCCCGTGCAGCTCGTCACGCCCCTGGGGGACGCGTTCCTGTCCGAGCGGCTCTACGACGGGCTGGAGGAATGGGCTCCGCAGCTGGTGCGCCGCACGCTCCCGGCCAAGCATTGGATCCCGCGCACGCGCCCCGATCAACTGGCCTCGTGGATCACGGAGTTCGTGACGGCCACCGAAGGCGGGCGGCCCACACCGGCGGCGAGCGGCACATACACGGACCGGTTCGGCGGGCAACTGGTGCTGGTCACCGGTGCGGGCAGCGGCATCGGGCGGGCCACCGCCTTCGCGTTCGCTGAGGCCGGCGCGCGCGTGGTGGCCGTCGACCGCGACGCGGAGAGCGCGGCCCGCACGGCGGAGCTGGCCCGGCTGATCGGCTCCCCCGCCGCCTGGGCCGAGACCGTCGACGTATCGGACGAGCAGGCCATGGAGAAGCTCGCCGAGAAGGTCGCCACCGAGTACGGCGTGGTGGATGTGCTGGTGAACAACGCCGGGATCGGACTCTCCGGGTCCTTCTTCGACACGACCGCGGAGGACTGGAAGAAGGTCCTCGATGTCAATCTGTGGGGTGTGATCCACGGCTGCCGGCTGTTCGGGAAGCAGATGGCCGAGCGCGGCCAGGGCGGTCACATCGTCAACACCGCGTCGGCGGCCGCGTACCAGCCCTCGAAGGCGCTGCCCGCCTACAGCACCTCCAAGGCGGCCGTCCTGATGCTCAGCGAATGCCTGCGCGCGGAGCTCGCCGGGCAGGGCATCGGCGTCTCGGCGATCTGCCCCGGCTTCGTCAACACGAACATCACCTCGACCGCACGCTTCGCCGGAGTCGACGCGAGCGAGGAGAAGCGGCGCCAGAAGAGGACGGCGCGGCTGTACGGGCTGCGCAACTACCCGCCGGAGAAGGTCGCCGACGCGATCCTGCGCGCGGTCGTCCGCAACCAGGCCGTCGTCCCCGTCACCCCGGAGGCACGCGGCGCCCACCTCATGGCCCGCTTCACACCGAAGGCGCTGCGCGCGATCGCACGAATGGAGCCACCGCTGTGAGCGAGCACCATGTGATCAGCCCGAGGAGGGTGTCCTTCGACTGGGAGAAGACCCCGCTCCACTGGATACCGGACGAGCCCACCGCCACCCATGTCATCAATGTGCTGCACCTGCTGCTTCCGGCGGGGGAGCGGTGGTTCGTGAAGGTGTTCAAGGAGGCGCTCGCACTGGTCGGGGACCCTGAACTCCTCAAGGAGGTCAAGGGGTTCATGGGTCAGGAGGCGACGCACAGCGTGCAGCACGCGTACGTCCTCGACCATCTGGCGGCGCAGCGGCTGGACACCGCGGACTTCACTAAGTACGTCGACTTCCTCTTCGAAAAGCTGCTGGGCGAGCAGCCGCCCCTGGGCGCACCGATACCGGAGCGGGAGTGGCTGCGCTTGAGGCTGTCGGTGATCGCGGCGATCGAGCAGTTCACGGCGGTGCTGGGCGACTGGGTGCTGGAGGCCGAGGGCCTGGACCTCGCCGCCGCCGACGAAATGATGCTCGACCTGCTGCGCTGGCACGGAGCGGAGGAGGTCGAGCACCGCGCGGTCGCCTTCGACATGTACCAGCACTGCGGCGGCGAGGGCCTGGGCCGGTACGCGCGACGGGTCGCGGGCATGGCGGTCACCGCACCGGTGATGCTGTACCTGTGGGCATGGGGCACGGCCTATCTCATACGCCACGACCCTCAACTCGGGGGCCGCCTCCGCTACTCACTCGCGGCCCACAACAGGGCCGTACGCAAGGGACTGTTGCCCACCTGGAAGCAGCTCGGCGCGGCCATACCGCGCTATCTGCGGCGGTCGTACCATCCGTCCCAGGAGGGCTCGCTGCGCAGCGCCGTCGAGTATCTCGCGCAGTCACCGGCGGCACGGTCGGCGGCGGGGGCGATCGGACGGGCGGCGATCGGATAGCGATGGCCGTGAGCCTCGGTGGGCGGCTTTGCTTCGTGGGCGATGTGGGAGGGGAGGACGGGAAGCATGAGCGAGGAGTCGGCCGGTGCCGCGTACCGGATCGAGGACCTGGCGCACCACAGCGGTGCCACGGTCCGGACGATCCGCGCCTATCAGGACCGCGGGCTGCTCCCCCGCCCCGAGCGGCGCGGCCGCGCCAATGTGTACGCGGACGCACACCTGGCCCGGCTGCGGCAGATCGCCGACCTGCTCGACCGTGGCTACACGCTCGCCTCCATCAAGGAACTCCTGGAGGCCTGGGACACGGGCCGGGGCCTCGGCGGTGTCCTCGGCCTGGTCGCGGAGGTCGACGGACCGTGGAGTGACGAGGAGGCCGCCCGGATCTCGCGGGCCGAGTTGGACGAGCGGTTCGGCGGCAGCCCGGACGACGACGCCGTGGCCGATGCCGTGGAGCTCGGCGTCCTGGAGCCTGTTCCCGGCGACGAGAGCTCCTTCCTGGTTCCGAGCCCTCAAGAGCTCGCTGTGGCAGCCGAGTTGTACGCGGCGGGGGTTCCGTTGTCCGCGATCGCCGGTCATTTGCGGGAGTTGAGAGGTCAGGTGGAGCACATCGCCTCTCGTTTCCTGGAGTTCACGACCGAGCACGTCTTCGCACGCTATCTGGGTGAGCATCCGCCCACCGACGCCGACGCGGCCGAGGCGGCCTCGCTCGTACGCCGGCTTCGACCGCTCGCCCAGCAGACGGTGGACGCCGAACTCGCGCGTGCCATGCGGCTGTTCGCCAACCGGTACCTGCGGCAACACCTCGGCGCGGCGCGACTGCCCGAACGGGAGGCCGAGGCGCGCAAGGTGGAGATCTTCGCCGGGACAATGCGAGCCGTGGAGCGGCTGGTTGGCACCGATCAGGCCGCCGCGTTCGTCAGCGCCGCGGCCGAACGCGAAGTCCAGGCCCGGACCTTGGACCGCCTCGCCTCAAAGTCGGTCAATCACACTACTGTTGGCGAAATACCGTAAATGACTTGGTGGTTGTCCACAGAATCGTCAATTCCCCTGTGGATAACTGGACTTGGTTGTGGATCAAACCTCCGAGCCAAAATCAAATGCGTGACTGGCGTCTCGCCCGCCACCCTGGGGACATGGACGAAAGACGCACCGTGAAGGTGTCGAAGTACCTCTCGAAGCATCTGCGGCACCAACCCGAACGCATCGGGCTGACCCTCGGCGAGGGCGGCTGGGTCGAGATCGACACGCTGATCGCCGCGGCGGCCGCGCACGGGTTCCGGTTCACGCGCGAGGAGCTCGGCCACGTCGTGGCCACGAACGACAAGCGGCGCTTCGCGATCGAAGGGACCCGAATCCGCGCCAGCCAGGGCCACTCCGTCGAGGTAGACCTCGGCCTGCCCCCGGCGACCCCGCCCGCGTACCTCTACCACGGGACCGTGGCCCGCAACCTGGACGCGATCAGCGCCGAGGGGCTGCGCCCCATGAACCGGCACGACGTACACCTCTCGGCTGACCGGGAGACCGCCACCCGTGTCGGCGCCCGGCGCGGTCGGCCGGTCGTGCTCTCCGTGGACGCCGCCGCCATGCACCGCGACGGCCATGTCTTCCGGGTCAGCGCGAACGGGGTGTGGCTGACGGAGACCGTACCGGCGAAGTACCTGCGGTTTCCCCGACCACACTGATCCACAGTGATCGGGTCACCGCGCTGCTCGGATGCACCCGCGCTGAACGGGGTGCACCGTGCTGATCGGGGTGCACCGCGCTGATCGGGGTGCACCGCGCTGATCGGTGCTGGGCAGGAGCACCGCGTGGCTCCGCTTACGCTCGATGCATGAGTCTGCGTCTGAGCACCGTGATCCTGCCGTACGTCCGCCGGCACGAGGGCGGGCGTTCCGCATGGGAGCGTGCGGAGCAGCTCGGCTTCCACACCGCGTTCACCTACGACCATCTGTCGTGGCGCAGCTTCCGCGACGGCCCGTGGTTCGGGGCCGTGCCGACGCTGACCGCCGCAGCCTCCGTCACCGATCGGCTGCGCCTCGACACGCTCGTGACCTCAGTCAAGCCTTGTTCACCTATCGCAGCCTGACCTGTGACTTCAGTGTTATCTGCTCGTGTCGCCATGCCCCGAGACGCCGATAGCGCCCCCGTTCACGGCGCTTCCCGCAGCCACCTGCTGGCCGGGTGGCGCCAACGTCAAACCGAGGACAGCCTCAGAGATAGCCGGAGCAGGTAGGTCTAGAGGCGGCAACGCCGCCCCGGCTACGCGCCGATGTCGGTTCAGCCGAGCTGGGCGAGCGCCTCGGTGGCGATGTTCTCGAAGACGGTCTGGTCGGCGGCGAAGTCGGAGTCGTTGATCGGCCAGTGGATCACGATCTCGGTGAAGCCGAGTTCGCGGTGGCGCCCGGCGAAGTCGACGAAGGCGTCCACGGACTCCAGCGGCCCGCCCCGGTCCGGCGTGAAGCCGGTCAGCAGGACCTTCTCCAGCTCCGCCATGTCCCGGCCGCTCTCCGCGCACGCTTTGCCGAGCTTCTCGACCTGGCCGCGCAGCGCCTCCACCGACTGCTCCGGGGTCCCCGTCTCGTACAGCTTCGGGTCGCCGGTCGTCACCCACGCCTGCCCGTACCGCGCGGCCAGCTTCAGCCCGCGTGGCCCGGTCGCCGCCACCGCGAACGGCAGCCGCGGCCGCTGGATACAGCCGGGGGTGTTTCGCGCCTCGTTCGCCGAGTAATACGTGCCTCGGTGCGAGATCGCGTCCTCGGTGAGGAGCTGGTCGAGCAGCGGCACGAACTCGGCGAAGCGGTCGGCCCGCTCCTTTGTCGTCCACGCCTCCTGGCCGAGCGCGGTGGCGTCGAAACCGTTGCCGCCCGCGCCGATTCCGAGCGTGACCCGACCGTCGGAGATGTCGTCGAGCGAGATCAGCTCCTTGGCGAGCGTCACGGGGTGCCTGAAATTAGGCGACGTAACGAGGGTGCCCAGGTGCAGACGGTCCGTGGCGGTGGCGGCAGCGGTGAGGGTGGGCAGGGCGCCGAACCAAGGGCCATCTCGGAAGCTGCGCCAAGACAAGTGGTCGTAGGTGTAGGCGGCGTGGAAGCCGAGCTCCTCGGCGCGCTGCCACTTGGCGCGCCCTCCATCGTGCCATCGGTCGACGGGAAGGATCACGGTGCTCAGGCGCAGACTCATGCCACCGAGCCTACGTCGGACTCAGGGGCGTCTCCCTGTGACTCCAGAGTGTGACGTCCTCACCCTTCGATCGGAGCTTCCCAAGCTGCGCGCGATTCAGTCTGGTGCGAGGTGGGCGGCACCTGACGGTGAGTGACCAGCACAAAACCCACATCCCAAACTCCGTTTCGAGAAGCCCTCTGCCCGAGACCCGCTACCGGCCGACTCCTCCGAGCTCCGGGCTGCGGCCGAGGCTGCTGACCAGCGCGGCGACCTGGGCTCGGGAACAGACCTCGAGCTTGCCGAACATCCTGGCCAGGTGGGACTCGATCGTCTTGGGGCTGAGGCGCAGGCAGCGGGCGATCTGCTGGTTGGTGCACCCCGCGCTCACCAGCTCGGCGATCTGCCGTTCGCGGGCGGTGAGCAGGGCGAGTGCCGTGTGCTCTGCCACCGACACGACGGGCTGCTGCGCCGGCTCAGGCCGAGGTGGGGGACATCGATCCCTGTCCCCCACCTGGGGAAGCGTCCGCTCACGAGCATCCCGCGGCACAGCGGCCGGCGCCCTGCGGAAGGCAGTCGTGCTGTTCATGTCCCGCAGTGCGGCGAGCGTCCGCTGCGGAGAGGACATCTCCCCGCGCCGGCCGACCGCCAGACCCTGCTCGTTCAACTTGAGCAGGATCGTCGCCAAGGCACGCTTCCCCGGCCCGTTCACGGCCGCGCGTGACCGATAGTCCAGCAGCAATCCGGGATCCAGGTCGGGATCGTCCCAGCGTCGCCCTAGGGCGTAGGCCCACGTCAACCGGTCCGCGACGGCGACTGCCGCTTGCGGGTCGGTCAGGCATTCCGCCACTTGGAATATTGATATCAAAGCCAGCGAGCCGAGGGTCCACCGGCGTGTCACCTGCATACCGAGCAGCGCCAGTTCGTCGGTCGAAAGTACGACCTGGAGCCGGTCCCGGACTAGCACCGGAAACGGTTTTGGTTTACCTTTGTACTTAACGTGAATGCCGCGGGTCACTTCCGCCGATGGGCATGGCCATCGGGTCGCCAAAGACACTCCATCTCCCCCGTTCCGCGACCGTAGACGGAGTAGCCAGCCGCGTATCCCGGCATCCTTTCAGACGTCAGTTCGACCTTCAACCCTATAGCCGCTTCACTCGACAACCCGACGACGAACCAGTCGCCACCCGGCTGTCAACCCCTCATCACTGGGGGTTTTCCCGCATCGCGTGGCTGGACGGCCGCGGGTTAACGTTCCCGGAATGCCAGGCCGGCAGAAACACCCGTACCAGGCGCCGGCGAACTGGGGGAGTCTCCTTGGAGGGGAAATGAGCAAAGCTTCGGTCGAACTTCTCGAAAGCGTCGGAGCCGGGGACATCAAGCATCCTGGGGGAACACTTCTTTCTCACCTGCTGCGGGTGGAAGGAAAGCTTACGGAATGGGGCGCCCGAGAGGTCGTCCGTGAAGCGGGTCTGACCCACGCGCTCTTCGCCCCGGACGGTTCTCCCGATCCCATGTACTCCATGCTCGACCTGTCCGAGCGACCCCGTGTCGCAAAGGTCATTGGCGAAGCCGCCGAAGGACTCGTGTACCTCTACGGCGCGATGGACCGTAAGTACACCTACCCGCACCTGGCCGATGAGAAGGACCACTGGCGCGACCGGTTCACCGGTGAGCTGCGCACACTGACCGAGCAGGAAATCCGGGACCTGATGGAAATCAGCGTGGCGAACGAATGCGATATCGCCAGCCACAACCCGGAGTTCCACGCGAAGTACGGGCCCGAGTTCCTCGAGCTCTTCACCCGTATGCGTGCGACCCTCAGCGAGGACGCCTGGGGCGAGGTCCAGCACGTCCTGGGATGATCCCCCCGGACAGACAGCGAGGCCGACCCGTGGACTGCCACGGGGCGGCCTCGCTGTCTGTCCGGGGTCAGGACAGCCGGAGGCGGTGCTCCCGCATCCAGGCGTCCGTCTCAAGCAGCGGGAGCAGCAGATGCCCGGTGCCCGCGTGCGTCATGGTGCGGCCCCCATGCCCGGCAAGGTCCGACACCCTGTCCCGGTCAAGGAGCTCGGCGAGCGGCGACGAGGGATCGTCGAGCAACGCCGTCACCGCCGCGCGCGTGCGGGCCTCCCATTCCTGGCCGTGCACCGCCGGGTAGGCGGACTTGGGGCGGTACAGCACCGCCTCCGGCAGCAGATCCGCCGCCGCCATCCGCAGCAGACTCTTCTCCCGGCCGTCGGCGGTCTTCATCGCCCAGGGCACGTTCCACACGTACTCGACGAGCCGGTGGTCGCAGAAAGGCACCCGGACCTCAAGCCCCACCGCCATGCTCATGCGGTCCTTGCGGTCGAGGAGCATCGCGAGCGGTCCCTGGAGACTGAGAAAGAGCACTTCCCGCATACGCGCCTCGAGGCCGTCCTCTCCCGCCAGCCGGGGAACTGCGGCGCGCAGCGTGGCATAGCGGTCGGCCTCCAATTCGGCGGGCCGGATTTCCTTGCGTATCGCGGGAGTCAGGCAGTCCGAAAGGCGTGGGGCGTCGCCCAGCCACGGAAAGGTGTCGCGCCACACTGTGATCGCGTCGTGGAACCAGGGATAGCCGCCGAAGACCTCGTCGGCCGCCTCTCCCGAGAGGGCGACCGTGGAATGTTCGCGCATCGCCGCGAACATCCCGTACATCGAGGTGTCGAACGGCCCGAGCCCCGGCAGGTCCCGCGCCCTGCGCGTGGGCAGCAGAGCCGCCTCCAACTGAGTAGCCTCCAAGACGACTTCACGGTGATCGGCACCGATGTGCGCCGCCGCGAGGGCCGCGTACGGGGCATCGCGCTCTGGCCGCAGCAGTGTTGGCCGGAAGTCCTCCTCCTCTCCCGCGAACCGGACGGAGTAGGTGGTGAGCGTCCCCTCGCCGGCCCGGTCCAGACCACGTGCGGCCAGTGCCGCCAGGGCGCTGGAGTCGAGTCCGCCGGAGAGCATGGCCGCCCGGGGCACGTCGGCGACCAGTTGCCGCTCGACGATGTCCTCCAGCAACTCGCGCACGTGCCCCACCGTGGCGCTGAGGTCATGTGGGTGCTCCCGGCTCACGAGACGCCAGTACGGGTACGAGTGACAGCCGCGCCGGTCGACGCGTACGACGTGTCCGGGCTTGACCTCGTGCAGGCCGCGCAACGGGGTCTCGCCCGGCAGCGCCAGTCGCGGGTTGAACAGGATCGGCAGCGCCTCGACGGTGAGGGTCGCCGCGAAGTCGGGATGGGCCAGCACGCCCTTCGGCTCGGAGGCGAACAGCACTCCGTGGGGACGGGTGGCGAAGTAGAGCGGCTTGACACCGAGCCGATCCCGGGCAAGCACCAGTTCCTCCCGCGCCGCGTCCCACACGGCGAACGCGAACATGCCGTTCAGCCGCTCGACGCAGCTGGCCCCCCATTCCTGATAGGCGCGCAGCAGCACCTCGGTGTCGGACCGGGTCGTGAACGCGTGGCCGAGACCGGAGAGCTGGAAGCGCAGCTCAGGGAAGTTGTAGATTTCCCCCGCGTACGCCAGGACCACGGGCGGCCCGCCGGGCCCGGCCGTGCCGGCCATCGGCTGCGCGCCGCCCGCGACGTCGATCACCGCGAGCCGGCGGTGCCCCAGGGCCGCGTACGGGCCCAGCCAGGTGCCGCGTGCGTCAGGGCCGCGGTCGGCCATGGTGTCGGTCATGGCGTCGAGCACGCGCTGGGCGTCGAACGCGTCGCGCCGGTGTCCGGCGAAGTCCAGCCATCCCACGAAACCGCACATCTGGGTCTCCCTTACTGATCGATAGGGCTCAGGTGACGGCCCACGTGCAGGACGGCTCGCTCGAAGGCGGCGAGATCTCCCGCGAAGACGCCGTCGGCACGCGGTCGGGCCAGGACGATGTCGGTGTAGCCGAGTTCCGCACATCGCCCGACGAGGTCGGCCAGCCGCTCGGCCGAGGCGTACGGATCTGGCACGATCCTGCTCAGGTTGACCACCCGGCGCGGCGGCCCGGAATCCGCGCCGGTCTCTCCGCCCGCCGCACGGCCGAGGTCCTCGGCTGCCTCCCGCAGGCGACGGATCTGGCGCCGCAGCGTCGCGAACGCCTCGTCCTCCGACTGCGTTCCGGGGCGCCTCGTGTCGCCGATGGTCACCCACAGGTCCGCGACGCGCGCCGCGAGGCGCATCCCCCGCGGGCCGGTCGCGGCCAGGGCTAGTGGGAGACGGGGACGCCGGACGCAGCCCGGCGCCATCCGCACGTCCTCGGCCCGGTAGAACCGGCCGCGGAACGTGGTCGTCTCCCGGCGCAGCAGCAGATCGGCGAGGGTGACGAACTCCTCGTAACGCTGCCCGCGTTGTCCGGGCGACAGTGCGGCATCACCGAGCGCGGCGGCATCCGGCCCGGACGCCCCGGCCCCCACACCGAGCACGAACCGCCCGCCGCTCATGCGGTCCAGCGCCATGGCCTGCTTGGCCACGAGGACGGGATGGCGGAAATTGGGGGTCGTCACGAGCGTGCCGAGCGTCATGGTCGTGGTGTGGCAGGCGGCGACCGCCAGCGTGGTCATCGCGTCATACCACGGCGCGTCCGCCGGAAGCCGCCAGGACAGATGGTCAAGCGTCCACGCGTGGGCGAAGCCGAGCTGCTCGGCCTCGCGCCAGACGCGTGCGGCGGACCCGCCCGCGTGCTCCGGAAGGACGAGGACGCCGAGAGCTGTCACACCTTCTCCAGGTCGCCGGTGACACCACCGGCCTCGCGCTCACGCAGCGCCCATCGGGCGGTCGCCACCGTGCCTAGGCCCGCGAGGACGTAGACCACCGCGAGCACGAGCCAGCCGAGCCGGCCGCCCTCGACGAGCATCACGGTCATCGCCCCGGGCGCGAGCATCATCGCGGCCGCCTGGCCGGTGTTGAACATGCCCTGATACTCACCGTGGGCATCCTGCGGAGCGAGCCCCACGGACAGTCCGAAACCACTGCCGACGAAGAGCAGCTCGCCGACCACATGCATGACCGCGGCCAGGAACAGCACCACCAGCACATACGTCCCGGAGCCGTGATACGTGGCGGCGAAGACCCCGCACGACACCGCGAGGAACAGTCCGGACCACAGGCCGAGCCGCCCGGCTCCCGCGATGGTCGCGCCGGCCCGGCTCACCCGGTTCTGGAAGAGGACGATCACCACGGCGTTGAACCCCATCAGCAGGCCCATCACCCACAGGGGGGCCCGGGTGTGCGCCGAGATCCACAGCGGTACGCCGGAGTCGAGCATGCCCCAGTTCAGTGCCAGCAGGCCGTTGAGTAGCGTGGCGGCCAGGAACGGCCGGTCGCGCAGCACGAGCGCCCCACGCCTGACCTTGCGGTCGGCCAGCGAGCGGACGTGCCGGACGCGCAACAGCAGTGCTGCGGCGAGCAGATTGGCCACGCCGTACAGGACGATCAGGCTCAGATAGCCGACGCGGCTTTCGGCGGACAGCACGAGCCCGCCGAGCAGGGCACCGACCACGATCCCGGCCTGGGTCATCACCCGGGCCGTGGAGATGCTGTTCAGGCGCTCGTCCCCCGGTGGGGTGAGTCCGGAGATCACCGCGACCCGGATTGCGGGCGTCGACCGCTCGGCGGCGATCATGACGCAGGTGACCGCCACGATCGCCCAGAAGTCGCGCACCACCGCGTACGAAAGGATCGCGAGGCCCTGCACGAGGGTGAGCACGATCAGCGTCTCACGGGTACCGACGCGGTCGGCGACGTAGCCGAGCGGCGCGCCGAGCACCAGTCCCGCCACACCGGCCAGCGTGATGCCGACGCCGAACTGGGTGTTGGTCAGGCCGACAGACTTGATGAAGAACATGGCCCAGCAGGTGAACCAGGCACCCCGGCCCAGCGAGAGCACGAGCGCGGCCGCGTGGATCGGACCGACCGGGTGGCGCCACCACGCGAGGGTCGTCCACTCGGGTCGCCTCCATGACCGGATCATCCGGTGCTCCCGGCCGGGGCGAGGAACTCGTCGAGGTCGACGGTGCGTGAGCCGTGCACTCCCGACGTGGCGGCGCGGATGCCGAGCCGGGCCGGGCGGGTCGAGTCGTGGAAGTAGACGGCCACGATCCGGTCGGCCTGGTCGACGCTCAACATCGGGGTGGCGACGAGGAAGTCCCGCACCGCCGGGGTGTCCCGGACCGCACGCACGTACACGCGGCGGTCGCGGTAGTGGTCCTGGGGGTGGATGATCGTCGGGTGCAGGCGACGCTTGAACTGGAAGACGCCCTTGCCCGGGAAGGGGTCGCCGCCGGCGAGGTCGACGCACCGCACACCGTGGCGTGCGGCCCACTCCACGGTCAGGTAGTAGACCGCCTTGGCGGCCCCGCTGCGGTAGTGCGTCTCGTCGCCGTCCAGCACGCCGAAGAGCCGCATCCGGAGCGCACGGCCCCGCTCCTCGAACCGGCAGACCACCCCGGCCACCCGTTTCCCGCCCTCGTTGACGAACAGCAGCATGCCGTGCCGGAAGAGAGCGTCCCGGGTGGTCGCCCAGTCGGCGCTGCGGGTCTCCTCCCCGTGCCGGATCTCCATGGTCGGCAGGTGCATGCACTCGTAGAAGAACCGCAGGTCGTCGACGCCGGTCGCCGTCTCGTACGTCCACTCGTGCCGGCGGCGCAGCTGCGCGAACTGCCTGCGTTCGTTGGGGGACACCGAGGCGAGCATCGTCGCCGGGTCGCCCACGACGTCGATCAGGGCGTGGACGCGGAACGGGAGGATGAGCGAACGGTCACGGGGCAGCGTACGGGCCCGGCGGCTGGAACAGCCCACGACCAGGAGGTCGGCGTCCACGGCACCCGCGCCGCGGCGGATCCCCCGCCAGGTGAGCGGCGAGACGTCGGCCGACTCCGGTCCGAGGAGGCCGCCCGCTCGCTCGTCGGACGGGACCGGCAGCTGCGCCCGGAGGTACGGCAGCACATAAGTGAGCCCCTCGGGGAAGCCCTGGTAGGCCAGGGTGAACCAGTCACCGGCCGACCGCGTCACCGTGTGCGGATATCGTCGGCCGGGAGCGCTCGCCCAGCAGCCGCGGGCGGCGGCCCAGGGGCCGGTGCCCGCGTTCCATCGGAAGCGCACCGCGGTCGCGGCGCGAGGCAGGGCCTTCACGCCACCGCGCCTCGGCCGGCGGACGCGGCGTCGAAAAGGGCCTTCCGCACGTCCGCCGCACCGGTGACGTCCCGCACCGCCGCTCCGGAGAGCGGGACGAAGTCGTCGGCGCCGTAGGAGCCCGAGCCGTGGACCACGACCTCGTCCGCCTGGATGAGGCCGCGGTCGATGCCGTTCAGCACCCCCGTCATCACCATCACCAGGGACCATTCGCGCAGGCTGCGCGGGTCGGCGGGCAACGTGGTGCCGGCCCTGGCGAGCAGGGCGCGGATCTCGCCGTAGCGGCCCAGGCATTCGTGGAGCGAGACGACCACGCCACCTCCGCCGTTGCCGCGGATGAGCTCGTTCATGGCCGCGGAAGTGGCGGGGGCCCGCGTGTAGAAGGTGGTCTCGAGGTCTTCCCCAGTGCCGAAGGTGGTACGGGGATAGTGCGGGTCTGCGTCCTGGTGGTGAAGGCCCGTGGCCGGATCGAACCGGTAGGCGGGTGCCGGGGTGCCGTACAGGCTCTGCACCATGTCGGGCGTGGCCAGGTGCTGGACGAGGAAGTACTGCGGGGGCCGGGCCCGCGCGGGCGCCAGCGTGGTGCCGAGGTGGTGGCCGAGGAGCCCGAAGGCACTGGACACGGCGTGCGCGTGGACGCGTACCGTCACGGGGTCCGCGGGCAGCGCCGCATCCTCGGCGAAGGCCCGGACGGCGTCCGCTGAGCGGTAGTTGTCCAAGTCCAGGGTGTGCCAGAGGCGGAAGCCGTACCGCGCGAACAGCTCCGCCACGGACTCCTCCAGTGCCCGCAAGACGACGGTCTTCACGTGCTCGGGGTGTTCCCGGTCCAGTACGCACATGGGGTTGCGGGCGGCGAGCTCCGGATCGCCGGCCAGTTCGGACCACCAGAGCTTCGGGCGGGCCGCGTCCGGGACCACGGTGACGATCCGCAGGCGTTCCGGGTCCGCGAGGCCGGTGCGGTAGGCCCGCAGCACCGCGTCGCGCAACGCCGTCGCCTTGTTGGCGGACGACGGCGTCAGGATCATCACCCCTTCCCCGGTTCGGTCGATGTGCGCGACGGCGCGGGCCACGATGACGTGTGAGGCGAGGCTCTTGACCGTGCGGGTGCCGGGGTTGCCCATGAGGTCGAGCAGATGCAGCCGGACGGCGCCGACGGTGCCGAGTCCCGCGAAGCGGAAGTCGGTGGCAGCGAAGAACGTGCCTAGCCGCTCGGACGGTTCGGGCAGGGCGAACGCCGGCGCGAAGTCCGCCGTGGTCGGCCGGCTGGCGGCGACGGCAGCCAGGGCCCGGCGAAGGCCGTTGCCGTGCTCGTCGAGGACGTTGACCGAGGTCGTCGGGACCTCGGCGATGCTGTGGATCATCGGGCTCCTTTGAACCAGGGCGCGGTGGCCGTGCTGCGGCGTCAGAACCAGGTGACGGGAAGTCGGTGGAGACCGAAGGTGCGCTCCTCGTAGCGGAACGGAAGGTCCTCGGGGTCTCCTAGGACCCGCAGGTCCGGAAGGCGTTCGAAGAGCCGCTGGTACGCGATCTCCAGCTCGGCCCGAGCCAGGTTGTGTCCCAGGCACTGGTGGACGCCGTAGCCGAAGGCCAGATGGTTGCGGCGGCCGCGGCGGACATCGAACATGGCCGGTTCGGCGAACGCCCGCTCGTCGTGGTTGGCGGAGGCGCCCAGGACGAAGACGCCCTCACCGGCGCGTACGGTCTGCTCGCCGACGCGGATGTCCTCGGTCGCGACCCGGGCGAGTGCCACCCAGTCGACGATCGAGTGGTAGCGGAGCAGCTCTTCGACCGCCGACGGCCACAGCACGGGATCGGCTCGCAGAGCGGCGAGCTGTTCCGGGTTGCTCAGCAGGGTGTACACACCGAGCGGGATCATGTTGGCCGTGGTCTGATGGCCGGACACCAGCAGCAGGAAAGCCATGCCGGCCAGCTCTTCGTGGGTCAGTCCGCCGGACCTATGCCGCTCCCGGACGAGGCGGCCGAGCAGATGGTCGCCGGGGTCCCGCGCGGCCCGGTGCGCCAGCTCGTCCACGTAGCCGCGGATCTCCTTGAACGCGGCCTCGGCCTCCTCTGGGTGGGTGAGGCCCTTCGTCATGGTGTGGGTGCGTTCCTGGAAGAAGTCCCGGTCCTCATAGGGGACGCCCAGGAGGCGGCACATTACCAACGTGGCGACGGGCATCCCGAAGTCCGCGACGAGATCGGCCTCGTGGCGGCCCGACAGCTCGTCCAGGACCTCGTCCACGACGGAGTGGATGGCGGGGCGCATGGCGCGGACCCGCCGCGTGCCGAACTCCGAGGCCAGCATGCGCCGGTAGTGGTTGTGTTCCGGGGGGTCCATGTCGATGAAGTCCCCGGGGAGCGTGCCGCGCGGCGACCCGGCGGCGTCCGTGAACGGGTGTCCCGGCCGCTGCGGGGAGGAGCTCATCGCAGGGTGGGTGAGCAGCTGCTGCGCCTCGGCGTGCCGGGTCACCAGCCACACAGGCCGGTCGCGGAACGTCGCCCGTACGAGAGGGGCCCGGTCCCGCAGTTCCTCGTACTCCGGCGGCGGTGCATGGGGGCAGCGCCGGGGCATAGGGAAGTGCGGCCGCGGCTCTTGGTCGACGTCCGCTTCGGGCGCCCGTGTGCGTGACTCGTGCACCTGTGTCATGACGGGCCGTCCGGTGTGCCGTGGCCTGGCAGCTCGCGCATGCGGACCAGCGGGGAGAAGAGCAGGGGGAGCGTGGAGAGCGCGAGCCCCACGGCGCCGACCCACACCGCCGCCCGCACTCCGAACAGTTCGCCCATGGCGCCGCCGAGCACTCCGCCGAGTGGCATGGTGCCCCAGACAAGGAAGCGCATGGTGGCGTTCATCCGGCCCAGCATGTCCGGTGGCGTGGTGGCCTGGCGGAAGCTGATCTGGCTGACGTTGTAGATCACCACCCCGACCGAGACGAGGAAGGAGCCCACAACGAAGAAGACGACTCCGGCACCTGCGGTGGTCAACGGGATCAGCAGCGAGAAGGGCTGGAAGAGCAGGGGGGCGAGCCAGATGATCCGGGCCGAGCCGACCCGCTTCGCCAGCGGTCCGACCAGGGCTCCGCCGCCGAGGCCGCCGACGGCGCCGGCGGCCAGCAGGGCTCCGTAGGCCCCGGGTGACAGCCCGATGTCCTGGACGAGGAAGAGCGCCTGGACGGCGAGGAGCGCCGAGAACGCCAGGTTCGCCAGGGCCGAGCGGAGCGCAATCAGCCGGAGGATGCGGTCGGCGAACACCAGACGCAGCCCCGCTCGGATGCCCTGCACCAGGCTCGGCCGGTCGGCGGTGGAGGGCACCGGTTCCTGTGCGCGGATCCGGCTCAGCAGGAGCGCGGAGCCCAGGAAGCCGATCGCGTTGGCGATGACCGCGACGGGTGCCGTGAGCAGGGCGACCAGCCAGCCGCCGACGCTCGGCCCCACCACCTGGGCGGCGGACCGGCTGGTCTCCAGCTTGCCGTTGGCGTCGACGAGTCGCTCGCGGCCGATCAGGGCGGGCAGATAGCTCTGGCTGGCGATCTCGAAGAACACGGTGGCGATACCGGCACCGAGCGCCACGGCGTAGAGCTGGACGAGGGTGAGCACGTCAAGCCAGGCGGCGACGGGGACGGAGAGCAGGAGCGCCGCCCGTACGAGATCGGCCGTGATGAGCACGGGCCTGCGGCGCATTCGGTCCACCCACACGCCCGCAGGCAGGCCGATCAGCACGAATGCCGCGGTCTGCGCGGCGCTCAGCAGACCGACCTCGAAGGCGCCGGCCTGCATCGTCAGGATGGCGACCAGAGGCAGCGCGACGACCCCGATCTGCGAGCCGGCGACGCTGATCGACTCGGCGCCGAACAGCAGCATGAACTGCCGGTCCCTCAGCAGGCTGCGCCGCACGGCGGTCTCGGCCGTCATATCGGCTCACCGACGGGTTCCGCCGACAGGGTGAGGGTCCGCACCTGGTCACCGACCCGGGTACGGAGCGTGGCGTACTGCCTGCCGTAGCAGTCCCTGGTGAACTGGATCGTCCGCTCCACCGTCCATCCGGCGAACCGGAACTCGCCGGCGCCCACGTGGACGAGGCGGAACGCGGGTTCCCCGGAGAAGAACAGCGTCAGCTGCCCCTCGTGCACGTCGACGGTGGCCGTCCGGGTGCGCGGCGAGGTGAGGAAGGCTCCGTCGGGCTCGTCGAAGGTGGTGAACGAGTCGGGGATGGCGAAGGTGCAGCGGTGGTCCCTCAGCTCCGCCGGGGTGACGGGCATGTCCGGCAATGACAGGAGCGTATGGTCGAGCACCTTCAGCTCCCGGAACGCGTCGGGGAACAAGTGAAGGAGTTCCCGCGTGGGTTCGCAGTCGATGACGAGGTGGACACGGGTGATGTCGTCGTCGTTCCGCACCAGATGCGGGCGCGTGAAGTCGGCGTACCAGAATTCCCCGGGCTGCCAGCAGTGGGTGGTGTCCTCGATAGTGAGCACGGCTCCGGGTGTGGTGATCAGCGGTACGTGCAGGCGCACGATCCCCCAGGGCAGGCCGTACTTGGTGTCGTTGTGCAGGGGGCTGGCCGCGCCGGGGCCCAGCGACTGGAGCCTGACGCAGCGCAGGGGTGCCGGCAGGTGCTTCAGCAGCAGGGCCATGTGCGGGGCCTTGGCGAGCAGCGGAGTGTCGGCGAAGTCGTCGAGCGCGGGGCCACCCGGGTCGGACCGGTCGGGGTCGCCGCCGACACTGCGCAGGGGGAGCTTGCGCCAGTCCACGTCGACACCGGGGCGAAGACCTTCACCGGAGATGATCTGCGGCCCCAGCCATGTGCTGTTCCGCAGGGCGTCGAGGTCGGCGAGCAGACCTTCCGTGTCGAAGTGCAGGCTGAGCTTGGCCGTCGCGGGCAGCTCGGCCAGGACGTGGGCCTGTGGCCACGGCTCGAGTTCACTCATGGGTGTCGTCTCTCCACGCGTTCAGGGTGATCGGAAGCCGCTCCGGGTAGCGCAGGGTGGCACGGACCCCGCGGTACTCCGGCCCGGCCTGGCACACGGTCCCGGGCAGGTCCAGGAGGCTGGCGAGCAGGCCGCGCAGCACGATCCTCGCGAGCAGGGTGCCAGTGCACGCGTGGGGGCCGCGGCCGAAGGCCAGGTGCGGGTTGGGGCGCCGGTCGGGCACCACCACGTCCGGGTCGGGGAATTGTGCGGGGTCCCGGTTGGCGGAGCCGATGAGGGCCAGGACCGTCTGCCCGCGGGCGATCCGTACACCGCCGAGGTCGAGGTCCTCCACGCATGCCCGGCTCGTGCCCTGGATCGGGCTGTCGTACCTGATGAGCTCGTCGATGCAGCTGTCGAGCAGCCTGCGGTCGCGGCGCAGCTGCTCGATCAGCCGCGGCCGGTCGAGGAGAGCGAGCAGGGCGTTGGCGGCGGCCGACACGGTCGTACTGAATCCGGCCAGGAACAGCACGCGTCCGGTGCTCCAGACGAAACCTTCCGGCACGCCCAAGTTCTTTCTCTCACGCAGTGCGTGACCGAGCATTCCGGGGGTCGATTCGTCGATCACCCAGGATTCCACCAGAGCATCGATCTCACGGCGCGCGGCGATGGCCGGCGGGAGCGCCTCCGGAACGAATCCGGCATCCATTCCGCGCTCCACCGCGTCGGTCAGCGCGACGAAGGAGTCGGTCTCCGGCGTGTCCACACCGAGGAATCGGCAGATGGCCAGGAGGACGACCGGGCGGGCGACTTCCGCCACGAAGTCGAATGGCACATCGGAAGAAAATTTCCGGAGAATGGCGGCCGACTCGTCCGCCACGAAGGCCTCGACGCCGGCGAGGTCCTGGCTGTGCAGTGCGTTCATGAAGAGATGCCGCACCGGCCCGTGCTCGGGCGGATCGAGCACCTGCAGGCTCGGGTGGTCCATCTCGGGCAGGTCGTAGCCCGCCCGGCGCCAGTCGCTTGCGAACGCGGTCGTGTCACGGAGGATCCGCGAACACTCCTGGTACCGCGTGAACACCCACGACTCGATGCGGTCGTGCCAGAAGACCGGCTGGGTCTCACGGAGCTCCGCGTAGAAGGCGTACGGATTCTCTATCAGTCCGGGTGACAACGGATCGTATTCCAGCATCCCGCGTTCTCCTCTGTCGCCTTCTCCTCAGTGAAATCGGCAACGGGGCCGACTCGGCGAGTCGGCCCCGCAATTTATTCCGCTATGTAATTACCAGCAGTACTTCATGATGTCCCCCCCCAACTCGCGGTCGGTTTTCAAGGCTCGATCATCAAATCAATATCTCGAACATTGCGTCAACGAAGTCGGCGGCAGGGCAATCCCCCTCTTGCCGCGGCGTGATACTCCGTGGTAATGCCCAACGGTGCACGGACACAACAATGCTGGACGGGCTGGATTCCTCCAGCCCGTCCAGCATTGTTCGGACCCGCCGGACTCAAGCAGCCGGGGCGCCGCCGTCCTGCTCCGACTCCACCTGGGCGTTCCACTCCCCCTTGGAGGACTGCCAGCCCTCCTCGTCATGGCCCAGACGCCAGTAGCCGGACAGGGACAGCTGCTCCCGCGGGATACCGCGCTCCACCCGGAGCAGTCGGCGCAGCTCCTTCACGAAGCCCGCTTCACCATGCACGAAGGCGTGCACGCGGCCGTCTGGGAAGTCGAGCGCGCGCACTGCCTCGATCAGAGCCGCGCCGATGGGGCGCTCTCCCCGGTGCAGCCAGACGACCTCCGCGTCACCGGCGAACTTCTGCTCCTCCTCGGGCCCCGCCACCTCCAGAAAGACCTTGGTGTGGGTGCCCGCGGGCAGCGCCTCGACGGCGGCGGCGACGGCCGGCAGGGCGCTCTCGTCGCCGGCGAGCAGATGCCAGTCGGCGCCGGCGTCGGGGGCGTAGCCGCCACCCGGGCCGCCGAAGCGCAGGATGTCGCCCTCCTGGGCCCGCATCGCCCAGGGCCCGGCGACACCCTCGTCCCCGTGCAGTACGAAGTCGATGGTCAGCTCGCGGCTTTCGACGTCCCAGGAACGGACGGTGTACGTGCGGGACACCGGCCACTGCTCACGGGGCAGCTCGGCGCGGATCTGGTCCAGGTCGAACGGCTCGGGGTAGGTCGCGCCGGGTGCCGGGAACAGCAGCTTCACGTAGTGGTCGGTGAACTCGCCCGCGGCGAAGCGGTACAGGCCCTCACCGCCGAGGACCACGCGCTGCATGTGCGGGGTGAGGCGCCAACTGCGCACCACCCGGCCGACGTGGACGTGCCGGGCCCTGCGCTGCGGTCGTTCTGCCATGACGATCTCCCCCGTGGAACGGCTACCAAGAACTTACAATCGCGCAAAAAGTAACACCCTTGCGGCTGCCCGCGAGGGGATACCGGGCAGCGGAACGCGGCGTCACCGTTTTCCGGCACCGGGTTCTCTCGGCGCCCTCCCGCTCAGCCAGAGCGAGAGGGTGTTGGGTAGTAGATCCGCAGTGTCGGTTGCAGACAGCGGATCTGGAGCGGCGCCCGCCGACCTGGGGGAGACGAGGGGACGCCGTACCGCCCGGGCTGTCTTTCCGCACATCGGGCGGGTCTGGGGTGCAGGGAGGCCCGCAGGCCGGCTGGGGCGAGCGAGAGCAGCGCCGTGTCCAGCTCGGTGGCCGAGGCCCCGGCACAGCTGCCCTGAGACCGACGGGGGGTAACGGTGCAGGTGAGGACGGTAACCACTCAAGTGTGCGGACCGACGCACGGCCGTGCGCGCATATGCGGGAGAATGAGCGGGTGACCTCAGCGACTCGACGGCCCGAGACCCCGGCCTCCACCGTTCCGCCCCGGCTGATCGCCACGGATCTCGACGGCACCCTGCTGCGCGACGACAAGTCGGTGTCCGAGCGCACGATCGCCGCCCTCGCCGCCGCCGAGCAGGCGGGCATCGAAGTGTTCTTCGTCACCGGCCGCCCCGCCCGCTGGATGGACGTCGTCAGCGACCACGTCCACGGGCACGGCCTGGCGATCTGCGGCAACGGCGCCGCCGTGGTCGACCTGCACGGCGGCCCGGGCGCCCACCGCTTCGTCAAGATCCGCGAGTTGGCGCCCGACATCGCGCTCGACGCCATCCAGTTGCTGCGTTCGGCCGCGCCCGGCACCGTGTGCGCCGTGGAGCGGACGTACGGGCTCCATCTCGAACCGGCATACCCGTCGCTGCACATGGAGCCCCCCGAGATCGTCGCGCCCGCAGAGAAGCTCCTCGCCGAGGACGCCCTGGACGCCGATCAGCCGGTGCTCAAGATCCTCGCCTACCACCCCGACATCGATCCCGACGCCTTTCTCACCCTGGCCCGCCTGGCCATCGGCGACCGCGCCAACGTCACCCGTTCCAGCCCGAGCGCTCTGCTGGAGATCAGCGGTCCCGGTGTCTCCAAGGCCAGCACCCTCGCGCTGTGCTGCGCCGAGCGCGGGATCTCCCACGAGGAGGTCATCGCCTTCGGTGACATGCCGAACGACGTCGAGATGCTCACCTGGGCCGGCCAGTCGTACGCGATGGGCAACGCCCACCCCGATGTGATCGCCGCGGCTTCCGGGCGGACGGTCGCCAACAACGACGACGGGGTGGCGGTCGTGATCGAGCGGATACTCGCGGAACGGCTGTAGCCGATCGCTGCGCGCCGCCACCGCCACCGCCACCGCTGCCGGTGACCGCGCCGCCGGCGCGGCTACACCTCGACCCGGTGTTCGGCCGGCCACGGGAGAGGGTCGACGGCCGAGCCCATGTCCGGAGGAGGTCGGCGACCACTGATGGCCCAGGGACGCTGGGCCGAATGGAGGCCGGGCGCAAGTCGATGCCCCAGCAGGGCTGGGCGCGACGTCATGTCTCAGCAGGGCCGGGCACAAGGCCATGCCTCAGCAGGGCCGGGCACAAGGCCATGCCTCAGCAGGGCCGGGCACAAGGCCATGCCTCAGCAGGGCCGCGCACACGAGAGATGCCGAACAGGAGCCGCCGGCCACAAGGGGATTCAGTACGGCGCCTGCCACACCACCGTCGTACCGCCGCCGTTCACGCCGATCCCCGGCCCGTGCCAACTGGCGCCGCCCAGAGACTCGGCGCGCCGCTCGAGGTTCCTCAGGCCACTGCGCCGGCCACTCTCGGGGATACCGACGCCGTTGTCCGCGACGGTCAGCCGTACGCCCTGGCGGCCGTCCGGAAGGAGCACGGTCGCGTCAACGGCGATGTCGATGCGGGATGCCTCGGAGTGCCGGAAGGCGTTGGACAGCGCCTCACGCAGGGCGGCGATGAGGTTCTTGCCGGTGAGTTCGCCGACCATCGTGTCCACGGGGCCGACGAAGAGGTGGCCGGGCTTGAAGCCGAGGGGTACGGCGGCCATCTTGATCTCGCGCAGCACGCGGGTGCGCAGCCCGGACGGCACCTCACTGGGGCCCGGCTGGAGCGCGAAGATGGCGGTGCGGATCTCCTGAATGGTGACGTCGAGGGCATCAACCGCCTTGCCGACGCCGGCCCGTACCTCGGGCACGACCGACCGCCGTTGCGCGCCCTCCAGCATCATGCCGGTGGCGAACAGCCGTTGGATGACGAGGTCGTGCAGGTCACGGGCGATCCGGTCACGGTCCTCGTACACCGCGAGCCGCTCCCTGTCGCGCTGGGCCTCGGCCACCATCAGTGCCAGCGCGGCCTGGGAGGCGAACTGCGCGGCGAGGGTCCGCTCGGTCTCCGTGAACGGTCGGCCGCCGCGGGCCCGCGGTGTGACGAGGGCCCCGAGCACCCGGCCGTCGCTCTGCAGCGGCAGCATCATGACCGGCCCGTAGTCGCGGGCGAGATCACTGAGCATGCGGGGATCGACAGCCGCGTCCTCGACGAACACCGGGGCGCCTTCGAGGATTTCGGCGACGAGTTCGCTCTCCGGCGGCATGACCACGCCGAGCGCCTCCGACGAGCGCTCGGAGGCGACGGCGACGATCTCCAGGCCGCCCTCTTCCGCGGGCAGCAGCACGATCCCCGCCGCGGAGCCGGAGAGCCGTCGGGCCTGTTCGGCGACGACCTGGAGGGCGTCCTCGGCGTCGCCGCCCGCCAGCAGCGCGGTGGTGACGGCCACCGAGCCGTCGATCCAGCGCTCGCGCTGCTTGGCGGCCTCGTACAGGCGGGCGTTTCCGACGGCTATACCGGCCTCCGTGGCCAGCACGCGGACCATGGTGAGGTCGTAGTCGTCGAAGGAGCCGCCCCGCTTCTCGGTCAGATACAGGTTGCCGAAGATCTCGCCCTGGACCCGGATGGGCACCCCGAGGAAGCTCCGCATCGGCGGATGGTGCTCAGGGAGGCCGCAGGAGCGCGGGTCGTCGGCCAGGTTCGCGAGCCGCATCGGCTCCGGGTCGTGGATGAGCGCACCAGAAGGCCCTTGTACCCGCCGGGCAGCCGCCCGATCAATGGGGCGATTCCCTCGTCGACCCCCTGGAAGACGAAGTCCGCGAGGCCGTCCCCGTCCTCCGCCACGACCCCGATGGCCGCATACCGCGCATCCGTCAGTTCGGCCGCCGTCTCACAGATCCGGTCCAGCGTGGCGTGCAGCTCCAGCCCCGACCCGACCGTCCGCATCGCCTCCAGCAACTGCGGCACCCGCGCGGTCAGCTCCGCGGACAGACCGTGCAGCGCCCGCGTCCGGGCCGCCCGAGCCGCCTCACCCGTGCTGCCGACCGAGTCGGGCGAGGCGTGAGCTGCTGACATGCCTTGAGCGTAGTCAGTCCCATTTGCAAGGGAAAGTCGGGATGAGGGGTGACGGGTCTGGGCGGTGGGAGCCCGCGCCGTTCAGGGCAGCTGGGGCAACGCGGGCGGCGGAAGGCGGCACCGGCCGGCGCGGGGCACTGCGCGACGGGCGGTAGAGCAGCGGGGCACGCCGTAGAACTGCGCGGCACGGCGCAGTACCGCGGAGCGCGGAGGCCGCGGCAGACCGGGGTATTGCGGAGCGGCGCGGCGGCGCAGCCCAGGACACCGCAGAACAGCGAGGCCGCAGCTCCGGGCACCGCAGAACATCCGGGCGGCACAGGCCGAGATACCGCACAGCAGCCGACGCCACAGCCCCGGGCACCGCACAACAACCCGGCGACACGAGCCGAGATACCGCACAGCAGCCGACGCCACAGCCCCGGGCACCGCACAACAACCCGGCGACACGAGCCGAGAAACCGCACAGCAGCCGACGCCACAGCCCCGGGCACCGCACAACAACCCGGCTACACAGGCTGCGGTACCGCGCTGAGCGCGCCGACCGCCGTGGCCGACGACCCCGCACAGGCGCGAGGCCGCGAGAATGGGACCGTGGTCAGCTGGCCGCGGCGCCGGCCAGCAGATCCCCCGCAGCCTCCCGCTCCACCATCTCCCGCAGGGGCCCCTCGCAGGCCGCCAGCTCCGCGTAGGGACCGCGCTGGACCGCGCGGCCCTCCGCCAGCACGATCACCTCGTCCACCGCGTCGAGCCCGGCCAGCCGGTGGGTGATCAGCAGGGTCGTACGGCCCTCGGTCGCGGCCAGCAGATCCGCGGTGAGCGCGTCGGCCGTCGGCAGGTCGAGGTGTTCCGCGGGCTCGTCGAGGACGAGGACGGGGAAGTCGGCGAGCAGCGCCCTGGCCAGCGCGAGCCGCTGCCGCTGGCCGCCGGACAGCCGTGCCCCGTGCTCGCCGATCAGCGTGTCGAGCCCGTCGGGCAGCCCGTCCGCCCAGTCGAGGAGCCGCGCCCGCGCGAGCGCGTCGCGCAGCGCGGCCTCGCCGGCGTCCTTCCGGGCCAGCAACAGGTTCTCGCGCACCGTGCTGTCGAAGAGGTGCGCGTCCTGGGCGCACAACCCGACCAGACGGCGTACGGCGTCCCCGTCCATCGCGTACGCGTCCATCCCGCCCAGTGTGTACGTCCCCGCGTCCGCGTCCAGGAACCGCAGCAGCACCTGCGCGAGCGTGGTCTTGCCGGACCCGGAGGGGCCGATGACAGCGATCCTGCGCCCCCGTTCGAGGGTCAGGTCGAGCCCGGCGACCGCGTCCCGGTCCTGTCCGCCGTGGCGGGCCGTCAGCCCCCTGACGGCCAGGGGGAACGCGGACGTGGGCGGCTGCGCCGGGCGCTCGGGTTCATGTACGGGATCGGCGGCGTCCAGCACCTCGTACACGCGCTCCGCGCTCTTGCGCACCCGCTGCCGGTACTGGATGGCGAGCGGCATCCCCATGACGGCCTCGAACGCGGCCAGCGGCGTGAGGACGACGACGGCCATCGCCACGCCGCCGAGGCGCCCGGCGGCGACCGCCTGGGCGCCCACGAGGGCGGTGGCCGCGACGGTCAGCCCGGACGCGAGCGCCGTGAGCCCGTCGCCGAGCGCGGTCGCGGTGGCGGCCCGGGAGGCGATGCGGGTGAGCACACCGTCGGCCCGCCGCGCCTGTGCACTGCGGGCGGGCAGCGCCCCCGCGACGGTCAACTCGGCCGTGCCGGTGAGCAGATCGGCCACCCGTGTCGCCAGGACTCCGCGCGCGGGAGCCAGCCGCCGCTCGGCCCGGTGCGCCACGGCGCCGGTCAGCAGCGGGACGCCGACCCCGGCCGCCAGCAGCCCGACCGCGAGGGCTGCACCGGCCGCCGGCAGCAGCCAGGCGGTGAAACCGACGGAGGCGGCGGACACGAGCACCGCAGCTCCCGCGGGCAGCAGCCACCGCAGCCAGTAGTCCTGCAACGCGTCCACGTCGGCGACGAGCCGGGAAAGCAGATCGCCGCGCCGGGTCGTCCGCAGTCCCGCCGGCGCGAGGCGCTCGAGGCGCCGGTACACGGCGACCCGGGTGTCGGCCAGCATCCGCAGCACCGCGTCGTGCGACACGAGCCGCTCCGCGTACCGGAACACGGCCCGCCCGATCCCGAACGCCCTCGTCGCCGTCACGGCCACCATCAGATACAGCACCGGCGGCTGCTGGGACGCCCGCGAGATGAGCCATCCGGAGGTCGCCATCAGCCCTACGGCGCTCCCGAGCGCGAGAGCGGCGAGAAGCAGCGCGAGCGCCAGCGGCCCAAGCCGGGGAGCGGCCATGGCACGGACCCGGGCGAGCACACCACCACGCTGCCGCGCGGCCGGGTGGTCCTCCCCGCCGACCGCAGGCACGCCTTCCGGCTCGTTCGCTCGAAGCGGTGAAACACGGCCGGGTCCATCGAAGCCGGCCGTCTCAAGGGACACCCCGCCTCCCTCAGCACCGGACACCCCGTCCGGCACCCTCACTTCCCCAGAAGCGGACGCCCCGACGGACACCCCGCCTTCCACAGAACCGGACACCCCGACCGGCACCCCAGGCTCCAGTCGCACCACTCGGTCCGCCACTCCCAACAAGGCCGGACGGTGCACCACCAGCAGCACCGTCCGCCCCACGGCGAGCCGCCGCACCGCCTCTACGACCTCCGCCTCCGTCGCCCCGTCCAAAGAAGCCGTCGGCTCGTCGAGGAGCAGCACCGGCCGGTCGGCGAGGAACGCCCGGGCGAGGGCGAGGCGTTGGCGCTGTCCGGCCGACAGGCCAGCCCCGTCCTCGCCGAGAAGGGTGTCGGCCCCGTCGGGCAGCGCGTCGACGAAGCCGATCGCGCCCGCGTCGGCAAGAGCCCGCCGCAGCGCCGCGTCGTCCGCGTCGGGCCGTGCCAGCCGTACGTTCTCGGCGATGGACCCGGCGTACAGATGAGGCCGCTGCGGAACCCAGGCGACTCGTGAGCGCCACTCCGCCAGGTCGGCCTCGGCGAGATCGACTTCCCCGACCCGCACCCGGCCCTCGGCGGGCCCCACGAAGCCCAGCAGGACGTTCAGCAGCGTCGACTTGCCCACACCGCTCGGCCCGACGAGCGCCACCGTCTCACCGGGTTCGACCGCGAAGGAGACGTCCGACACCGCGTCCCCGGAACGCCCGGGATACCGCACGGTCACACCCTCGAAGCCGATCTCCCCCGCGGGCACGCGCAGAGAGCCTGCGGCTGGCGCCGAGGTCTCCAGCACCGAGAAGATCTCCTCGGCCGCCGCGAGCCCCTCGGCCGCCGCGTGGTACTGAGCGCCCACCTGCCGCAGCGGCAGATACGCCTCGGGTGCGAGAACAAGGACGACCAGCCCCACGTACAGGTCCATCTCGCCGTGAACGAGTCGCATCCCGACCGTCACCGCGACCAGCGCGACGGAGATGGTGGCGAGCAGCTCCAGCGCGAAGGACGAGAGAAAGGCGATCCGCAGCGTCCGCATGGTGGCCTGCCGGTACTCGCCGGTGATCTTCCTGATCGACTCGGCCTGAGCCCTGGCCCGGCCGAAGACCTTGAGCGTGGGCAACCCCGCGACAACGTCCAGGAAGTGCCCGGAGAGACGAGACAGCATCCGCCACTGACGGTCCATCTGGGTCCGCGTGGCCCAGCCGATCAGCACCATGAAAAGAGGGATCAGCGGCAGCGTGCCGACGATGATCGCCGCCGACACCCAGTCCTCGGTGACGATCCGCGCGAGCACGGCCACCGGAACCACCACCGCGAGCCCCAACTGCGGCAGATAGCGCGAGAAGTAGTCGTCGAGCGCGTCGACTCCCCGCGTCGCAAGGGCGACCAGCGAGCCGGTCCGCTGCCCGCTCAACCACCCGGGGCCGAGCCCTGTGGCCCGCTCCAGCAGCCGCCCCCGCAACTCCGACTTGACCGCAGCGCTCGCCCGGTGCGCGGCGAGTTCGGTGAGCCACGCCACCACCGCCCGCCCGATCGCGACCGCCGCCAACAGCACCAAGGGTGTTCGGAGTTCCGTGACCGTAAGATCACGCTGGAAGGCGCCGACCACCACTTCGGCGATGAGCATCGCTTGGGCGATGACCAGCCCCGCTCCGGCGACGCCCAACCCCACGACCGCCAGGAGGAAGAGGCGAGTGGCACGGGCGTACCGGAGCAGACGCGGATCAATTGGTTTCACGTGAAACACACCCTTGGCTCATCAGGCATGTTTCACGTGAAACATGCCATGAGGTCGGACTCAGTGCGCAACATCCGCAGCGATGTGCTGCGTACCGATCCGCTTACGGAACACCCAGTAGGTCCAGCTCTGGTAGAGCAGAACGATCGGCGTAGCGATCCCCGCGCACCAAGTCATGATCTTGAGCGTGTAGGGGCTCGACGACGCGTTGCTGACCGTCAGGCTCCAGTCATCATTGAGCGAGGACGGCATGACGTTCGGGAAAAGCGTCAGGAAGAGCATCGCGACCGCCGCCACGATGGTGAGCCCCGACAGCATGAACGCCCAGCCCTCGCGGCCGACGTTGACCGCCACCAGCGCCGCGACGAGCGCGACCACTGCCACGACCAGCGCGACCAGCGACTTGCCATCACCGCTCTCGGCCTGAGTCCAGAGCAGGAAGATCAGCGCCAGCACAGCCGTCGCCAGCCCGAGGCGCAGCGCCAGCTTCCGCGCCCGCTCCCGGATCCCACCGACCGTCTTGAGCCCGACGAACACCGTCCCGTGGAACGTGAACAGCGTCAGCGTGACCAGTCCGCCGAGGAGGGCGTACGGGTTGAGCAGGTCCCAGAAGTCGCCGACGTAATCGAAGTGCTCGTCGATCTTCACTCCGCGCACGATGTTGCCGAAAGCCACACCCCACAGGAACGCCGGGATCAGCGAGGTCCAGAAAATCGCGGTCTCCCAGTTGCGCTGCCAGTGCTCCTCGGGCCGCTTCGCGCGGTACTCGAAGCCGACACCGCGCACGATCAGGCAGACCAGAATGATCAGTAGCGGCAGATAGAAGCCGGAGAAGAGCGTGGCGTACCACTCGGGGAAGGCGGCGAAGGTCGCGCCGGCCGCCGTGAGCAGCCACACTTCGTTGCCGTCCCAGACCGGACCGATCGTGTTGATCAGCACCCGCTTCTCGGTGCGGTCGCGGGCCAGCAGCTTGGTCAGGATGCCGACCCCGAAGTCGAAGCCCTCCAGGAAGAAGTAACCGATCCAGAGGACCGCGATGAGTACGAACCAGACGTCGTGAAGTTCCATGACTCTGCAGCTCCCTGGGCCTAGTAGGAGAAGGCCATCGGCTTGTCGGCGTCACGGGAGTCGCCGCCGATCTTGGTGGGCGGGTTGAGGTCGGCCTCGGTGAGCTCGGGCGGGCCGGCCTTGACGTACTTCACGAGCAGCTTGACCTCGATGACGGCGAGGATCGCGTAGAGCGCCGTGAAGACGAGCATCGAGGTGAGGACCTCGCCCTGCGAGACGCCGGGGGAGACGGCGTGCCGGGTCTGCAGCACGCCGTAGACGACCCACGGCTGACGTCCCATCTCGGTGAAGATCCAGCCCCAGGAGTTGGCGATCAGCGGGAATCCAAGAGTCAGGATCGCGATGCGCCAGTACCACTTGGTGAGCGTCGGGCCGAGTGCCTTCTTCTTGAAGAGGACCAGATGCGGCACCTCGTCGTCGCCGACCCTCAGGTGCTGCGGCAGCATGAACTTCTTGCGAGTCAGCCAGAGTCCGGCGAGGCCGATGGCGAAGGATGCCATGCCGAAGCCGATCATCCAGCGGAACGCCCAGAAGGTGACGGGGATGATGGGGCGATAGTCGCCGGGACCGTACTTCGCCTGCTCGGCCTTGTTGGTGTCGTTGATGCCGGGGACGTACGAGCTGAAGTCGTCGTCGGCGAGGAAGGACAGTATCCCGGGAACGGACAGCTCAACGCTGTTGTGTCCCTTGCTGACGTCCCCGTACGCGAAGACCGAGAACGGCGCCGAGTTCTGACCGTCCCAGAGCGCCTCGGCGGCGGCCATCTTCATCGGCTGCTGCTTGAACATGACCTTGCCGAGGGTGTCACCGCTGACCGCGGTGAGCAGGCCGGCAATGGTGACGGTGACAAGACCCAGCCGCAGCGAGGTCTTCATCACGCCGACATGCTTCTTGCGGACCAGGTGGAAGGCGGCGATGCCGACCATGAAGGCGCCGCCGGTCAGGAAGGATGCGGCGAGTGTGTGGAATGCCTGAGCGAGCGCGGTGTTCTGGGTCAGCACATGCCAGAAGTCGGTGAGTTCGGCGCGGCCCTTGGCCTTGTTGATCCGGTAACCGACGGGGTGCTGCATCCACGAGTTGGCCGCCAGGATGAAGTACGCCGACAGGATCGTGCCGATGGAGACCATCCACATACAGGCGAGGTGGAGCTTCTTCGGAAGCTTGTCCCAGCCGAAGATCCACAGCCCGATGAACGTGGACTCGAAGAAGAAGGCGATCAGAGCCTCGAAGGCCAGCGGGGCACCGAAGATGTCACCGACGAAGCGCGAGTAGTCGGACCAGTTCATGCCGAACTGGAACTCCTGGACGATGCCGGTGACGACACCCATCGCGATGTTGATCAGGAAGAGCTTGCCCCAGAACTTGGTGGCCCTGAGGTACTTCTCCTTTTCCGTGCGCACCCAGGCCGTCTGCAGGCCGGCGGTGAGCGCGGCGAGCGAGATCGTCAGAGGGACGAAGAGGAAATGGTAGACGGTGGTGATGCCGAACTGCCATCGCGCCAGAGTCTCCGGCGCCAAAGCCAATTCCACGTCGTCAGTCTCCTTACATCGCCATGGTCACAGCGGCAGTTTGCCCCGTTTGTCAGGCACATCGCGGGAGCAACCGGACACGCTTGTGAACGCGTTCACATTCACAAGCAATTATGACGCATGCCCGTTCGAGTGCTGACAGGAGGGGGTCCCTAAGCGTGGATCCCTCACCCCGGGGCGCAAACAGGCAGGCCAGACCCCTTGGCAAGGCCTTCAACATATTGTTGAATCCGCAGCATGCAGATACGGATCTCCTGGCCCGCGGGGCATCTCACCGCGACCCTCGACGACACCCCGACCACCCTGGCACTGGCCAAAGCGCTGCCGCTCGTCTCCACCGCCCACACCTGGGGCGAGGAGGTCTACTTCGACACCGGTGTCCGTGTTGCCCGCGAGGCGGCCGCCCAACAGGTCGTCGAGCCCGGCACGGTGGCCTTCTGGACCGACGGCGACGCCCTCGCGCTCCCCTACGGGCCCACCCCGATCTCGCGAGGCGACGAGTGCCGCCTCGCGAGCCCGTGCAATGTCCTCGGCCGCCTCGACGGCGATCCGCGCGCGCTCGCCACCGTGCGCGACGGCGACCCCGTACGCGTGGAACCCGTGGACGACTAGAGCTCCTTGCGGAACCCCTCCGTCACCTTCAGGAAGATGTCGTTCGCCTCGTTCTCACCGATCGTCACGCGAACGCCCTCGCCGGCGAAGGGCCGCACGACGACCCCAGCCTGCTCGCAGGCGGCGGCGAAGTCGAGCGTGCGCTCCCCCAGGCGCAGCCACACGAAGTTGGCCTGCGTCTCGGGCACCGTCCAGCCCTGACCGCGCAGCGCCTCGACCACGCGCTGACGCTCGCACACCAGCGAGCCGACCCGTCCGAGCAGTTCGTCCTCGGCGCGCAGCGAGGCGACCGCCGCGTCCTGGGCCAGCTGGCTCACACCGAAGGGCACCGCCGTCTTGCGCAGCGCCGCCGCCACCGGCTCATGGGCGATCGCGAAGCCGACCCGGAGCCCGGCGAGCCCGTACGCCTTGGAGAAGGTGCGCAGCACACAGACATTGGGCCGCTCGCGGTAGATCGCGACACCGTCGGGCACCTCGACGTCGCGGATGAACTCGCGGTACGCCTCGTCCAGGACGACCAGCACATCGCTGGGCACCCGGTCGAGGAACCGGTCCAGCTGGGCCCGGCGCACGACGGTGCCCGTCGGGTTGTTGGGGTTGCAGACGAAGATCAGCCGGGTGCGGTCGGTGATCGCGTCGGCCATCGCGTCCAGATCATGCACATCACCGGGTGTCAGCGGCACCTTCACCGAGGTGGCCCCGCTGACCTGCGTGATGATCGGATACGCCTCAAAGGACCGCCAGGCGTAGATCACCTCGTCCCCGGGGCCGCTCGTGGCCTGCAGCAGCTGCTGCGCGACGCCGACCGAGCCGGTGCCCGTCGCCAGGTGTGCGAGGGGAACGCCGAAGCGGTCCGACAGCTCGCTCATGAGCGCGGTGCACGCCATGTCCGGGTAGCGGTTGAAGGCCCCGGTCGCGGCGGCGACGCTCTCGAGCACACCGGGCAGCGGCGGATACGGGTTCTCGTTGGAGGACAGCTTGTACGCCACGGGGCCACCGGACGCCGCCGGCTTGCCGGGCTTATAGGTGGGGATACCCTCCAGCTCGGCACGCAGCTTGGGGCTCGTCTCGCTCACCGCAGTCCTCCTCGCGACCACCAGCGGCTCATGACCACCACCGGCTACCAATGCTTCTCACCTTATGAGGATTCGGCGCCGCTGCGAATGGGCTGTGGACAACCGAACAGCAAGCCGACCCCGATCCGGCGATCACCCTCGGACAGCCGGCTTGGCGATCAACCTCGTACGACCCTGTGGTCATCCATGTACGAAGGCGTACGAAAGGGGGGGCGCGCCGTCCGACGCGGCGCGCGCCGGTGGCTCACGCCGTGGCGCGCATCCCTCGTGAAGGTGAGTTGAGACCTCTTCGAAACATGGTCCACTTGGCAGGCCCATGCGCGCCGACAAGTCACGTACTGCGATTGTATCGTTCAACTACCTTTGTTTCAAAGGCAGTTGACCACTTTCGACCATGCAGAAACGTGCCTGTCAACGCGTGCATATGCGTCCGCACTACCCCACCGCATGAGCCCTACTATCGGCTCGCCATGACAGCAGCAGGGAAGCACCAGGTGAGCCGGGCGGAGACCTCCCGCCGAGGCGGTCGACCAGGCCGGGCGGGTATCAGAGACGTGGCTGCGGCCGCAGGGGTCTCCATCACGACTGTGTCCGACGCCCTCAACGGCAAGGGCCGGCTCCCGGACGCCACCCGACGCCACGTCCGCGAGGTCGCCGACCGGCTGGGTTATCGCCCGTCGGCCGCGGCCCGAACCCTCCGTACCGGCAAGTCAGGGCTCATCGGCCTGACCGTGACGACGTACGGGGATGAACCTTTCACCTTCACGGAGTTCGCGTACTTCGCGGAGATGGCCAGAGCCGCCACCTCGGCCGCGCTCGCCCGGGGCTACGCCCTGGTCATCCTCCCCGCGACCTCGCGCCACGATGTGTGGTCGAACGTCGCCCTGGACGGAACCGTGGTCATCGACCCGTCCGACCAGGACCCGGTCGTCAGCGAGCTGGTCCGGCAGGGATTACCGGTCGTCTCCGACGGCCGCCCGGCCGGCTCGCTCCCGGTCACCGCCTGGGTGGACAACGACCACGAGGCCGCCGTCCTGGGCATCCTCGACCACCTGGCCGACGCCGGCGCCCGCCGGATCGGCCTCCTCACCGGCACCAGCACGGACACGTACACCCACCTCTCCACCACCGCATACCTGCGCTGGTGCGAGCGCGTGGGCCAGGATCCGGTGTACGAGGCCTACCCGGCGCACGATCCGTGCGCGGGAGCCGTCGCCGCCGACCGGCTGCTGGCCCGGCCCGACCGCCCCGACGCCGTCTACGGTCTCTTCGACCCGAACGGCACCGACCTGCTCGCCGCGGCCCGCCGCTACGGCCTGCGCGTGCCGGACGACCTGCTGCTGGTCTGCTGCAGTGAGTCCACCGTCTACGCCAACACCGAGCCGCCCGTCACCACGCTCTCCCTCAAACCGCGCCGGATCGGCACGGCCGTGGTCCAGCTCCTCATCGACGCCATCGAAGGGGTCGAATCGGACCAACCGGTCGAGCAGGTGATACCGACGGAGCTGATCGTGCGGACGTCCTCCGAGCGCCGTCCGCCCCGTACGACCGTCAGTGCGCCCCGATCGCCCGATGTGGGTTGACGCCCGGTGAACAGCAAGGGCGGGAAAAGCCCCTCCCAATTCGGGCGAAAGCCGCGGTGATCTGGTCTCCTGCTCCGATTCACCACCCCTGGGTCATCACATGGCGCGATCCGCATTCCTATGATGGGCGGACGACACCGCGGGCCGCTGCGACCAGGCAGTCCGATCCGGTGCAGATGCGGCGCGATGGTGGTGGAGGGGTCGATGACTCAGGGGGCCGGCCAGGGACCCGAGGCGGTGCGGACGGCGACGTTGCGCGACTTCCGGGTGCCCGCGTACGTCCACGAGACCGGTCCGTACGCGCAGAGCACGCCTCCCGGCGAGGGCGCCGGACCCGCCGAGGAGCCGGCGGAGTACGCGTCCGCGGACTATCCGCAGGAGTACACGCCGACGCAGCGCGATCTGCCCGTCATCAACCGGGGTGACACCCTGCAGGTTGCTGTTGACCCCGCCGCCGTGGCCGACCCGGGGCCCGCCCCCGACGGGCCGGGGGCGCTGTATGTCGTCGGCGACGTGCACGGATACCTCGACGAGCTGGTCGCCGCCCTCCAGGAGAAGGGCCTCATCGACGCCGCGGCCAACTGGTCCGCCGGGACCTCCCGCCTGTGGTTCCTCGGTGACTTCACCGACCGCGGCCCCGACGGCATCGGCGTGATCGACCTGGTGATGCGGCTGTCGGCCGAGGCGGCCGCGGCCGGCGGCTACTGCAAGGCGCTCATGGGCAATCACGAGCTGCTCCTGCTCGGCGCCAAGCGGTTCGGCGACACCCCCGTCAACTCCGGCGCAGGCACCGCCACCTTCCAGGCCGCCTGGCTCCTCAACGGCGGCCAGAAGACCGATATGGACCGTCTCCAGGACCACCATCTGCAGTGGATGGCCCGTCTCGACGCCATGGAACAGGTCGACGGACACCTCCTGGTGCACTCCGACACCACCGCCTATCTCGACTACGGCGACTCCATCGAAGCGGTCAATGACACCGTCCGCGAAACCCTCACGCGCAATGACGCGGACGAGTGCTGGGACCTCTTCCGCAAGTTCACCAAGCGCTTCGCCTTCCGCGACGACGGGGGCGCCGAGGCGGTCCGAGAACTGCTCAGCGCATACGGCGGCACCCGCATCGTCCATGGTCACAGCCCCATTCCGTATCTGTTGGGCGAGGTCGGCTCGGAGGACGGCGAGGACAGCTCGGGTCCCGTGGTCGAAAGACCCCATCTCTACGCCGACGGGCTGGCCATCGCGATGGACGGCGGTGTGACCATGGCCGGAAAACTGCTGGTCCAGCAACTTCCCCTGGATAGCTGAGCGTTCAACGGGCAGGCGTCCCCTCGTGAAGGACTGCGCTGGCCAGGCGCCAATTTCTGGAAACCCCCTGTCACGGCGTGCCGTCACCGCTCTACCATCGGCTTATCCGTAGCAGGCTCCCCTCCGTTTCTGCCCAACGGTTCGTCAGCGTGCGAGCCACCAGCCCTACGGAGCATCGGGGGATGCAGATGAACAGCGTTCCGCAGCACCTGCTGAGCGAGGACCGCCAGGAATACGAGCGGATCCTCGATGAGGTGCTGCGCTCCGCACCACACCGCCCGGAACTCGCCGCTGTCGGCCAGCGGCTCAACCCCGAACAACTGCGCACCATGGCGCTCAACGCCACCGCTCTCATCACGGCGGCCGCGGCGACCGAGTACCAGCACTATGTGACGGTCCGCGAGGAACTGCGCCAGCCGGCGCCGTCCACCTCCGTCGTGAGCGAGGAGGTCGGCTCCGCGGAGCCGGGCGCGACCGCGATGGGGCTCGCCGCCACCGTGGGAGAGGTCACGGAGACCGCAGGCGCCGGCGCCATCGCCGTCGTCGCGGTGCTCGCGCCCGTCCTCGCCGGCACAGCTGCGGCGATCTTCCTGCTCGTGGGGTACATCCTGAAGATGCTCGACCCCGAGCCGGCGTTCGCCAAGACCCTCTTGACCACCGGGTGGGTCTTCGGCGCGGTCACGGCGGCCGCGATCCTGGTCGCCGCGGTGGGACTGCTGCTGACCGCGCTGCGCAACAGTTCGTCCTCGCTCGCGGCAGGAGCCCACGGCGAGCTGAGCGAACAGGTGGACCGAGCCAGGGAAGTCTGGCGCGAGGCCCTGCTGGAGCGCGGCATCCTGCCGTTCCTCCGGGAGGCCCTCGCCGATCCGGGCTCCGCGGCACTGGGCCGTCCGGCACCGACACCGGCACCGACCGGCCGCATCCCACAACTCGGCTACAACCGGCCGGGGTTCAGCAGCCCCGACGGCGGCCCTGCGGCCGGCCCGCGCCCGAGCTTCAGCAGTCCGGACTTCACGAGCCCGGACTTCGGGGGTCCGGAGCACCAGCCTGAGTGACACCCGGTCGGCCGACGGCCGGGGCCGGGGCCGGGGCCAGAGGAGGACACCGGGCCCGCGCCTCACCGGCGCGGGCTCCGACAGGCCCAGTCCGACGCCGTCGCCGCGGCCGCCCCGCTGTCGCCAGGCCTTCGGGTACGCCCCTACGGCGGTGGCCGGTTCAGATGATGCCCAGCCGCCGCGCCGCGCTCATCCAGGCCGGGAACTCGGACAGCAGCCGGTCGTACAGCTCGGCGTCCGGGAGGCCCCTGATGTCGTCGACGGCGAAGAAGCCCACGTTGTCCACGCGTCGGCCCGCCAGCGTGTCGAACCGTTCCAACACGCCGTAGTTGGACCGTCCCAGGCCCACGAACTGCCAGAAGATCGGCTCCTCCACCGCTTCCCGCAGCTCCTTCTCGATCTCCTTGTTGCGGTAGACGCCGCCGTCGGAGAAGAAGAGCACGAGTGTGGGATCGGGGGCCGGGTGCTCACGGACGTACGTCCGCACCTCGGCGATCACCTTCTGCTCCTCGTTCTGAATACCGACCGTACGCATGTCCACCTGCCCCGGCAGCAGGCCCTTGCGCGGCTTCTTGCTCCGCCGGAACAGGCTCAGCTCCCCTACCCGGACATGGAGCTCCAGCCACTCGGGCAGGTCCCCCACGCCGAGATCCGGCAGCCGGGCCGCTTGGGAGGCGAACGCCCACGCCTGCATCACTCCGTCGTCGTCCAACTGCGCGGCCACCGCGGCCATCCGCTCCACCACATCGGCGACGACACCCTTCGCATACAGGAAGGACATCGACCCGGATGCGTCGAGGACCAGGAGGACGCGCGCCCTGACCCCCGCCGCCCCGTGCTTGCGCAGACTGACCGCCACCTGCTCCTTGCGCAGAGACAGACGCTTGCGCATGTCCACGGGTAGTTGCTCCTCACCCTTGGTCAGGCGAGAGGCGGATACCGAGGGCGGTACGTCGATCACGGCCACCGGTGGCGCCGTCGGCGCCGGTGTGGAGACACCGGGCTCCTCGTCCACGCTGATCCCGAAGTCGGTGGCCAGTCCCGCGAGCCCGGACGCGTAGCCCTGCCCGACCGCGCGGAACTTCCACTGGTCGCCCCGCAGATACAGCTCACCTCCAATGAACGCCGTCTCGGTCGTTGCCTCCATCTCGAAGCGCGCCAGCTCCCGCCCGGTCTCGGTGTCGAGCAGCCCCAGCGTCAGTCCGGACAGCTCGCCGAAGGTTCCTCCGTCGGCCGAGGCGCACAGGACGACCCGCTCGATGTCCGGCTCCAAGGCGCGCAGATCCACCCCAAGGGTGTCCGTCGTACCGCCGGCGTCCCGCCGCTTGCCGAGATGACGTACCGCACCGGAGGCATGCTGCGGCTGGTTGTAGAAGACGAAGTCCCCGTCGTCGCGAACCCGCCCACCCGCACCGAGCAGCAGCGCCGAGGCATCAGCGTCCGGAGCGGCGGCGCCCCCGGCCCAGCCGAGCACGATCTGTACGGACTCAGCGGCGACAGGAAGGTTGGCGCCCTTGCTCATGGATGTCGCTGTCATACGCCCAGTCTGCCGAGTGAACCGGGCCCCGGAGCCGCCCGAGACGCACCTGTGCGCATCGGACGACTCCGGGCATCACACACCGCGTGTGGTGCGCCTCAGTCCGCCAACGGCAGATAGACCCGGTTGCCCGCGGCCGCGAACTCCTTGGACTTCTGAGCCATGCCCTCCTCGATCTCCACCTGTGAACCACCGTGCTCCCGCCGGATGTCCTGCGAGATCTTCATCGAGCAGAACTTGGGTCCGCACATGGAGCAGAAGTGCGCCGTCTTGGCGGGCTCGGCCGGCAGCGTCTCGTCGTGGAACTCCCGTGCTGTGTCCGGGTCGAGGGCCAGATTGAACTGGTCCTCCCACCGGAACTCGAAGCGGGCGTCGGACAGCGCGTCATCCCATTCCTGCGCACCTGGGTGCCCCTTGGCGAGGTCGGCTGCGTGGGCGGCGATCTTGTAGGTGATGACGCCGGTCTTGACGTCGTCACGGTTGGGCAGGCCCAAGTGCTCCTTGGGCGTGACATAGCAGAGCATGGCCGTGCCCCACCAGGCGATCATCGCGGCACCGATGCCGGAGGTGATGTGGTCGTACGCCGGCGCGACGTCCGTCGTCAGCGGGCCGAGCGTATAGAACGGAGCTTCATCACAGATCTCCTGCTGAAGGTCGATGTTCTCCTTGATCTTGTGCATCGGGACATGTCCCGGGCCCTCGATCATGGTCTGTACGTTGAAACGCTTGGCGATCGTGTTGAGTTCCCCGAGCGTCCTCAACTCCGCGAATTGTGCGGCGTCGTTGGCGTCCGCGATGGAGCCGGGCCGCAGCCCGTCGCCGAGCGAGTAGGTGACGTCGTAGGCCGCGAGGATCTCGCAGAGTTCCTCGAAGTTCTCGTACAGGAACGATTCCTTGTGGTGCGCCAGGCACCACGCCGCCATGATCGAGCCGCCGCGCGAGACGATGCCGGTCTTGCGGTTCGCGGTGAGCGGCACGTACGGCAGGCGCACGCCCGCGTGGACGGTCATGTAGTCCACGCCCTGCTCGGCCTGCTCGATGACCGTGTCCTTGTAGATCTCCCAGGTCAGCTCCTCGGCGCGGCCGTCGACCTTCTCCAGTGCCTGGTAGAGCGGTACCGTGCCGATGGGAACGGGGGAGTTGCGCAGCACCCATTCGCGCGTGGTGTGGATGTTGCGGCCGGTGGACAGGTCCATGACCGTGTCGGCGCCCCAACGGGTCGCCCAGGTCATCTTCTCGACCTCCTCCTCGATGGAGGACGTCACAGCCGAGTTGCCGATGTTGGCGTTGACCTTCACCAGGAACCGCTTGCCGATGATCATCGGCTCGATCTCGGGGTGGTTGACGTTCGCGGGCAGCACCGCGCGACCCGCGGCGATCTCCTCGCGTACCACCTCGGGGTCGACATTCTCGCGGACCGCCACGAACTCCATCTCGGGCGTGATCTCGCCCCGTCGGGCGTACGCGAGCTGCGTCACCGCCTGTCCGGGGCGGCCCCGGCGCGGCTGGCGCGGCCGCCCAGGGAAGACCGCGTCGAGGTTGCGGAGGCCTCCGCGCGGTGCGGTGTGCTTGATCCCGTCGTCCTCGGGGCGGACAGGGCGGCCCGCGTATTCCTCGGTGTCGCCGCGGGCGATGATCCAGTTCTCACGCAGCGGCGCCAGCCCCCTGCGTACGTCGGTTTCGACCGTCGGATCCGTGTACGGGCCGGAGGTGTCGTACAGCGTGACGGACTGCCCGTTGGTGAGGTGCACCTGACGGACCGGCACCCGCAGATCGGGGCGCGAACCCCCGACATACGCCTTGTGCCAGCCGATGGACTTCCCGGCCTCACCGTTCTGGGACGGGGAAGGAGCCCCGTCGGTCTGACTGGAGGCAGACGTGCGTACGTCCTTGTTGGTCATGAGACCTACTCCCTACGCCGGCATTACCCGGTAACAGGTTCGGCGGTCGACGCAGCGGCTTCCGTCCGTCGATGTTTCATGTGAAACATCGCTGGGACGAAGGTCAGCGCCCTCTCAGCCCGGTGCTCCGAGCTCCCGCGTGTGCAAAGGTGCCTCCACGCTAGCGTCATATCTGGCGCGGTGAACAGAGGGCCCCTCCGGTTCTTGCGATGATCGGTCAGTGACCACATCGCAGCAGCCCCCATTCCCACCGCCCGAGCCGCCGCACGGACCCGGCTCCGGCAACGGCCGCGGACGCGGACCGGGCGGCGGCGGACATGGTCCTGGGCCCGGCAACGGGCATGGCCACGGCCCAGAGGGCGGACAGGGTCACGGAACGGGCGGCGGACACGGCCACTCACACAGCCATGGCCCCGCCGCTCCCGTCTCCAAGCATCTGCGCAAGGTCATCGCAGCGGTGCTGATCCCCTTCGCTGCGGCGGTCGTTGTGGGCCTAGCGGTGTTCTGGCCCGGGGGCGCCCCGTCCCACGAACGGACCGGCGTCGGCTTCGACCGGCAGACCCAGCAGGCGACGGTCACCAAGGTCGACAAAGTGGACTGCAAGTCCGTGAACGCCTCGGGGGAGACGCCGACCGGCGACACCTCCACCGCCGAGGGCTCCTCCGCACAACAGCAGGCCAACGGCACCTGCAAGAAGGCGACGATCCGGGTCGACACCGGCAAGGACAAGGGCCGGACGTTCACCGAGATCGTCCAGCCGGACCAGTCGAGGCAGTTGCACCAGGGCGAGAAGGTCGTGGTCGCATACGAGCCCTCCGCGCCCAAGGACCTGCAGTACTCGGTCACCGACGTGAACCGGAAGTTCCCCATGGCGCTGCTCGCCGGGATCTTCGCGGTCGTCGTCGTGGTGGTGGGCCGGATGCGTGGCGTGATGGCGCTGATCGCGCTGGCCGTCAGCTTCCTGATCCTGACGTTCTTCATCCTGCCCGCGATCCTGCAGGGCTCGAACCCGCTGGTCGTGGCGGTCATCGGGGCCAGTGCGATCATGCTGATCGCGCTCTATATGTGCCATGGCCTCTCGGCCCGTACATCGGTGGCCGTGGTCGGCACGCTGCTCTCGCTGGTGCTGATCGGTGTGCTCGGCTCGGTGTTCATCGGCTGGGCGGCGCTGACCGGCAACACGGACGACAACACGGGTCTGATCCATGGCCTGTACCCGTCCATCGACATGAGCGGTCTGCTGCTCGCCGGCGTCATCATCGGTTCGCTCGGTGTCCTCGACGATGTGACGGTGACGCAGACGTCCGCGGTCTGGGAGTTGCACGAGGCGAATCCCACGATGGGCCGGCGCGGCCTGTACCGAGCGGGCATCCGCATCGGCCGTGACCACATCGCGTCGGTCGTCAACACCCTCGTCCTGGCCTACGCGGGCGCCGCGCTGCCATTGCTGCTTCTCTTCTCGATCGCGCAGAGCAGTGTGGGCACGGTCGCCAACAGTGAACTGGTCGCCGAGGAGATCGTGCGCACCCTGGTCGGTTCGATCGGTCTGGTCGCCTCGGTGCCGGTGACCACCGCGTTGGCCGCCCTGGTGGTCTCCGCCGACCGCCCGGCGATCGCGGCAGGCCCCGCGGAGCCCTCAGGGGTCAGGACACCGGTGCGTGGTGGAAAGGGCCGTCGCCGCAAGCGCTGAAACCATCCGGCACCCGCGCCCCTGGTGAGGAAGCGTTACTCCACTTGAGGGTACGACGGTGCTTCAGCCCGCGCTCTGCTCCTCCGCCAGGATGCGGTCGAGCGCCTCGTCGAGGTGCGTGTCGAAGTCGGCCAGGGCGCGCTCCTGCCCCAAGGGCACCAGTTTGTCCGTTCGGTCGAGGAACGCGACGAGCGGCACCGTCCCGGACCGGAACAGCGCGTGGTCACCGCCCACCTGAAGCCGGATCAGCACCTCGCCGAACGCCTCCGGATCGGCGGGCGCGATGTGCACATCGCCCTCACCGCACGGCCGACCCACTCCATCGATCAGCAATTCCCGCCCGAACGCCCAGGTCACCGGCGCGTCGCCGGGCAAGTGGAAGGTCAGCCGCACGGCGTACGGATCACAGGTCTCGTATCGCAGCTCCACCGGAATGCGGAAGGACAGCTCCTCCGACACGAGGAAGCTCATCATGACCTCTGCCTGTACCGACTCGCGCATCGCCTATCCCCGTCGTTTGCCGTCGACTGGCCAGGAATCGCCCCCTGACACTGCTGAAATCTTGCTTAACGTGTACGGCAGATCACAAGGAGTGAGTTTTCAGATGCTGATAGAGATGGCGAGTGTCCCTAGCAATTTGCCCATTTCGCTCTGCAGCTGGTGTGCGGCGGGGAGCAATCGCTCGGCTTGATGAGAGGGAAGGGAAATCGCCATGGTCCCGGCAGTACTGCCCGCTGTGATGGGGATGGCGGCGCAGACCGTGCCCAGCGCATACTCCTGCCGCTCGATGACGGGCTCCATTCGTCCCGTCCGCTCCAGGCGTCGCAGCAGACTGTCATTGTCACGCACTGTGTACGGAGTGATCGACTGCACCGGATAGCGGTCGAGGTGGTCGCGGCGGGCCTTGTCGTCCAGCTGGGACAGCAGGCACTGGCCGATCGCGTGGGCATGCCCGGTCTCGCGGAAATCTGCCCACTCCTCGACGGCGGGATTCCCCGGGGTGTCGGCGATGCACATGACCTCGATCTCGCCGTCGCGGTAGATCGCGTAGTACACGGGTACGCCGATCGAATCGCGCCAGTGCGCGAGTGCGTCGCTCACCGTGCTGCGACGTTTCTGCTGGGCTCCGCTGCTGCTCAGCCGCTCGGCGGCCTCACCGAGGAAGAACAGCCCCTTGTCGCGGCGCAGATAACCCTCATGGACCAGGGTGCGCAGCAGGTGGTACGCCGTCGGCAGGGCGAGCCCGGCCTCGCGGGCGAGCTGCTTGGCCGGCGCCCCGTGCTCGCGCGAGGCGACGGCCTCCAGAAGGCGCATGGCCCGCTGCACGGAGCCGATCAGGGTCGTGGGGTGCGGCTCCAGGGGCGCTGCCTGCGCGGAGGATGGGCGCGGAGTGCGGATTTCCCCGGGCGGGGTTCGTGTTTCCTCGATGGGTGCGGTGCGTGTATCCCTGGGCGGGGTGCGCTGAGCGGGTGCCTCCCCCGGCGAGGTACGTGGCTGGGTCGGCGGGCCGCATGCCCCCGCGGGCGCGCCCGATCGCTGGACGGGTGGAGCGTGTGATTCTGCGGGTGCGGTGTCAACCGTGGCCAAGGGGCACTCCCGAAGCGCGAGGGGGACCGCCCGTGCGGGGGAACACGGGAGGGGGCTGTGCGCTGCCCGCGGGGGTCGACCCCGCGTCGAATTCCGGACTTTAACCGCCTGCCACCGCTCGCAGACGGCCTCGCCGGAAAACTTCCCTCGGCCGAGGGAACCTCAGGTTCCCTTTACCGGCCGCCCGTTACCGATGACTCACCCTCTCGCGCCTCACCTGTCACCGAGCGACGACGGACCTCACCAGTCACTGCGCGACGACGAACTCGACATGAACTTCCGCACGATGTAAATCAGACCACCGACCAGCGCGACGAAGACCAGAGCCTTGAAGAGCAGGCTGATCACCACGGAGAGCACGCTGACTATCACGGTGCCGAACACGACCAGGGCGATGACCGGCACCGCGACCCACTTCACCCACCACGGCATACCGTTGAAGATCTCTCGCATCGCCCTTGCCCTTGCCTCTCTTCGCCCGTCGCCCCAAGTCCGGGGCACTGATTCCGGGTTCTCTGATGTCCTGCGTTCGATGCTAGGGCCGAGAAGGGGTCGGACGGGGGTCTCGCACCCCTTGTCCTCCCCTGACCGTTCCCCTAGGGAACCCTGAGACGGAGGTCAGCTCTCCGGCGGAGAGAACACCACCAGCACCCGCAGATCCTCGGTGATGTGGTGGAACTTGTGGGCCACGCCCGCGGGCACGTAGACGACGCTGCCCCGCGCCACCTGGGTGGTCTCGAGGCCGACCGTGATCGAGGCGCGTCCGCTCACCACGAAGTACACCTCGTCCTGCTGGTGGGGCTTCTGCGGGTCGAGTTCGCCCGCCTCGAGGGCGTACAGACCGACGGACACGTTCCGCTCGCGCAGAAACTGCAGGTAGGCGCCGTCGTTGGCGGCGCGTTCCGCCTCCAGTTCATCCAGCCGGAATGCCTTCATCGCCCTCGTCCGCTCTCGTACGCCGCAGGCTGTGTCCACAGCCTCTCTCGCCAATCGATCTCTTCTGCCACGATCAGACACATGAAGAATTTCGTAGTCAAGACGATCGCCAACGCGGGGGCCCTGGCCGTCGCCGTGTGGCTGCTCGACAAGATCACCCTGACGGGCGACAGCACCGGCAAGAAGGTCGGCACGCTGCTGCTCGTCGCGCTGGTCTTCGGCGTGGTGAACTTCCTGGTCAAGCCGATCGTGAAGGTGCTGACCTTCCCGCTGTTCATCCTCACACTCGGCCTCATCACCCTCGTGGTCAACGCCCTGATGCTGCTGCTCACCTCGTGGCTGGCCGACAAACTCGACCTGAGTTTCCACGTCGAGGGCTTTTGGACCGCCGTCCTGGGCGGCCTGATCATCTCCATCGTGTCCTGGGCGCTCAACGTCGTGCTGCCCGACGACAAGGACTGAGTTCCCATGCCCTATCGCGTCTGCTTCGTCTGCACCGGCAACATCTGCCGCTCGCCGATGGCCGAGTCCGTCTTCCGTGCCCGCATAGCGGAGGCCGGGCTCGACGCTCTGGTCCAGGTCGACAGCGCGGGCACGGGCGGCTGGCACGAGGGCGCCGGCGCCGACTCACGCACCGTCGCCGTACTGGAGGCGGGCGGTTATGAGAGCGACCACTCGGCCCGGCAGTTCGAGGCCTCGTGGTTCGAGCGTCTCGACCTCGTCATCGCCCTCGACTCCGGCCACCTCAAGGCTCTCCGCCGCCTCGCACCCACCCCCCAGGACGCCGACAAGATCCGGCTGCTGCGGTCGTACGACCCCGCCGCGGACGACGATCTGGACGTCCCCGATCCGTATTACGGACATTCGGACGGCTTCGAGGAGTGTCTTGAGATGGTGGAAGCGGCGAGCCCCGGACTGCTCGCCGCGATACAGGAGCGACTGGAGGGACGGGCGGCATGACGTCAGGGGATTTCGTCACCGGCAGCGGTGACGGCACGCGGGCGGTGCGCGCCGGGTTGCCCGAACCCGTCAAGTACGAGCCGACGCTCCCGGGCCCGGTCTTCGCCGCGCACTTCCACCTGCCGGGCGAGCCCACCGGCCCGTACACCTACGGCCGTGACGAGAACCCGACCTGGACCCTCCTGGAGCGCGCCATCGGCGAGCTGGAGGCGCCCGGCCAGGACGGTGTCGAGACGCTCGCCTTCCCCTCGGGCATGGCCGCCATCTCCGCGGTGCTCTTCTCCCAGCTGCGCGCCGGCGACATCGTGGTCCTGCCCGACGACGGCTACCAGGTGCTGCCACTGGTACGCGAACAGTTGACCGCGTACGGCATCGAGGTGCGCACCGCCCCGACCGGCGGCGACGCTCAACTGGAGGTGCTCGACGGCGCGAAGCTGCTGTGGATCGAGACGCCGTCGAACCCCGGCCTCGACGTGTGCGACGTACGACGGCTCGTCACGGCCGCACACGCGCAGGGCACCCTTGTCGCCGTCGACAACACCCTGGCCACGCCGCTCGGACAGCGCCCGCTGGAACTGGGCGCCGACTTCTCCGTGGCCAGCGGGACCAAGATGCTCACCGGGCACGGGGACGTCCTCCTGGGATACGTCACCGCGCGCGACGCCGCTCTGATGGCTCCGGTACGACGCTGGCGGAAGATCGTCGGAGCGATCCCGGGCCCCATGGAGGCCTGGCTGGCGCACCGCTCGCTCGCCACGCTCCAGTTGCGTGCCGACCGGCAGACCGCCAATGCACTGGTGATCGCCGAGACACTGCGGGAGCGCACCGAGGTGACCGGGCTGCGCTATCCTGGGCTGCCGGACGACCCCTCGTACAAGATCGCTTCGCAGCAGATGCGGCGCTTCGGGTGCGTGGTGTCCTTCACGTTGCCCACGCGCGCGCGTGCCGACCGTTTTCTCGACGCGCTGCGCCTGGTGGACGCCGCGACGAGCTTCGGAGGCGTCCGGTCCACAGCCGAGCGACGCGGCCGCTGGGGCGGGGACGCGGTGCCTGAAGGCTTCATCCGCCTCTCGGCGGGCGCCGAGGACCCCGAGGACCTCGTGGCGGACGTACTGCGGGCCCTGGACGAATCCGCGGAGTGAACGCTTCCTGAGCGACCGGTGAGTACGCTGCTGCGCGCTTGAGGGCCGCGGGATGGGTAACCCACTACGTACAACGGACGGTCCGAGCCTCCCCCCTCGTGGCTCGGACCGTCCCGGTTCTGCGCGCGAAGAACCGCGCGAACAAGGCTAGTTGACTCTGTGTCAGTGTCCAATCACAGTAGCGACAGCGACCTATCGACTTATTTATAGTTAGGGCCCGCGCGGGGGTGCTGAAAGGGGAGGGGCACCATGGATCTGGCCTTACTGCGCACCTTTGTGACTGTGCACCGGGCCGGTTCCTTCACCCGCGCCGCCGCGCTGCTCGGCCTCTCGCAGCCAGCCGTCACCTCGCAGATCCGCACCCTGGAGCGACAGTTGGGGCGGCCGCTGTTTCTGCGCCAGGCGCGCGGGGTGACGCCCACGACCATCGGCGACGAGCTCGCCCACAAGGCGGCGCCGCATCTCGACGCACTTGTGGAGATAGCCGAGACCGGTCTCGATGAGGATTCCTCAATACGCACCCTCCATCTCGCCGGCCCGCCGGAGTTCACCGCCGAGCGGGCGCTGCCCGCGCTGACGGAACTGACGGGCGACGACGGTCAGGGCTTCGCTCTGCGCGCCTCCTTCGGCAACGCGGAGGAGACACTGGAAGGGCTTGCCGCCGGACATCATGATCTGGCCATCACGACGGCCCGCCCGCGCGGTGCGCTGCTCACCGCGACTCCGCTCTGCGACGAAGAGCACGTCCTGGTCGCCGCCCCGCGCTGGGCCGGCTGTGTCGGCCCGGGAAAGCTGCGCCGCAAGGGCGCCCATGCACTGGAGAACCTCCCCGTCGTCGAGGTGCACGAGTCACTGCCGCTCGTCGCCCGCTACTGGGCCTCCGTCTTCGACTGCCGCCCGGCCGCCTCGGGCACGGTCGTCGTCCCCGATCTGCGGGCGGTCCTCGCCTGCGCCGCCGCGGGCGCCGGCCTCGCCGTGCTGCCCCGGTACCTGTGCACCGATGCCCTGGAACGCGGCGACGTCGTGGCACTCCTCGACCCGGCGGTGCCGCCACTGCGTACGTACTTCCTGGTGGTCCGCACCGGAACGCTGGCCATGCCGCATATCGCGCGGGCACACGAGTGGCTGCTGAGGGCCGCCGCCGACTGGAGCTGACGCCCCTCTCGCAGCGCTCCGGCCTTCGCGAAGTTTCACGTGAAATCGGGGCTTCGCGATGTTTCACGTGGAACCAGCGGGGCCACATTTCTCCCATGACCGTCCGACCCGTGGTCAAGCGCACCGCCCGCGCCATCCTCCTCGATGGCGACGACCTGATCCTGATCAAGCGCACCAAGCCCGGCATCGATCCCTACTGGCTCACGCCGGGTGGCGGGGTCGAGCCGGAGGACACGACTGTCGTTGATGCGCTCCATCGCGAAGTGCACGAGGAACTCGGCGCCAAGATCACCGATGTGGTGCCCTGCTTCGTCGATACCGTCGAACACATCGGTGACGACGGCGGCGCGACCGGCGTGAAGGTGCAGCACTTCTTCGTCTGCCGCCTGGAGTCCATGGATCCGGCCCTGCGGCACGGCCCCGAGGTGGACGAGCCATGCGGCGAGTACGAGATCGTACGCGTGCCGTTCACCCGGGTCGGGATCGCCTCCGTCCATCTCGTACCGCTTTCCCTGCGGCATTATCTCGACGGAAACATCGAGGGCGTACGCGCGATGCACGCGCCTGACCTGGGCTGATTCGCCGGTCTCGGGATCTCCGGCGGAAGCCTCGGTCAGTCGCCGGCCGCGACGAGCTCCTCCACCGAGTCATGCCGTATGCGGTCCGACGGAATCCCGATGTCCCTCAGCGCGTCCACACCGCTGCGGATCATCCCGGGCGGACCCGAGAGATATGCGTCGTACTCGTTCCACGGCCCGTACTCGCGGATGACGTCCGGCAACTGGAGATGTGCCTGCCGGTCGACGACAGGGCGCACCGCGAGCCAGGGGTGGCTCTGTTGGAGCCGCAGCATCGTGTCGATGTCGTACAGGTCATGATTGGTGCGAGCGCCGTAGAAGACCTCGACCGGGCGCCGCTCCCCGTGCTCGGCGACATCCTCGACCAGCGCCTTGATGGGCGCTATGCCGGTGCCGCCGCCCAGACAGAGCAGTCCGCTGTCGGTGGTGTGGTCGACGGTCATCGAGCCGGCCGGCGGGCCGAGCCGGATGATGTCCCCGGGCCGGGCGCGATGCACCAACGCATTGGAGACCCAGCCGGCCGGAACGGCCTTCACATGGAACGCCAGCAGCCCGTCGGAGCGGGGCGCTGAGGCGAACGAGTAATGCCGCCAGATCCGCGGCCACCACGGTGTCTCCAGGCTCGTGTACTGCCCAGCGAGGAAAGGGTAGGGCTGATCGGGACGGACCGTGATGACGGCGACGTCCGGGGTCCTCAGGTCGTGCGAGACCACCTCGGCATACCACCAGGCCGGAGCCCGCAGCTCGTCGGCAGCCGCCGCGTCGATCATGACCTGCGAAATCGTGGTGTACGCCCGCACCCAGGCCGCTTCCGTCTCGGCATCCCAGATCGCCGAGGCATACCGGCTGAGTGAGCCGATGAGGCACTCGCCGACGGCCGGGTAGTGCTCGGGCCGAGTGCCGTACTTGCGGTGCCCACGGCCGAGGTTCTGCAGATATGCGACGAGGACGTCGGTGTTGTCGATGTGCTCGGCGGCGGTCAGCAGCGCCTTGAGGAGCCGGTCCCGCTGGGTGTCCATCGCGGCCGGGAACAACGGGCGCAGATCCGGGTGACGCACGAAGAGCAGCGCGTAGAAGTAGGAGGTGACCTTGTCGGCGACGGGACCGACCTCGGCCATGGTCCGACGGATCAGCACGGCGTCGGGAGACGCGGCGGGGGCGGGCCTCTGAGCGGGCACATGCGGCCCTGGGGTATCCGGCTGCTGGGGAGACCGGGGTTCGGGCCGCGGAGAGCCGTGCTGGGGCCGCGAGAAGCCGTGCTCGGGCTGTGCGGGACCGGACTGCGGTCGTGCGGCATCGCGGGCGGGCTCCTGCTCGGAGCGCCGCGCCTCGGGCTGTGTGGCTGGATGGGGGCGCGCCTGGGGCGGCGCGGCCTCAAAGGGGCGCGTCTCGGGCGGCGTTGTCCCGTCGGGCGGCGTCTCAGTCGGTGCGGCCTCGCGGGGAGCTGATGACGCCTCCCCGGCCGGGGATATTCGCTCCTGCTCAGGGATTCCCTGCGCCGCGGCGGGTCGGCCGACCGGGCGCATCGCGGCCAGCCGACGGCCGTCGGCCGCCCCCTGATCACCGGCGGAAGGCGCTGGATCCTTGCGCGGCGTGAACCAGCCGCCCCCGCCGCTGCCGCCGGATGTGCCGTTGTCGGCCGACGTGGTGGTCGGAGCGTCCATGGTCTGCCTCGCCTCGAACATCTTTCGGTCGGTCTGCGCACTTCCGCAGTCGGAAGATGCCTGCTTTCCCCTGCGGACGGCTTGCTTTCTTTCCCCGTTCAGCCCCCGTCGGCCATTGCGGCCACATTGAACCCGGACTTCCGTTCCGTACGGACAAGTAAGGCGAGAATGTGACATTGGCCGCAGTATTCTCACGGCAGCATCCCACCCTGATCCGGCGCTCGCTCGCATCACGGAAAACGCGGGTCTTCGATCTCTCCGTCCCGTTAGGCTGCATTGGCCTACGTTCGCGCCCCCAGGACGTGCGTACATCTCGGCGGACGCGAACCGGAGTCGACCATACCGGCAGCCACTGCATACACAAGTCCCCTCCACCCCCGCACCAATGGGCGGGAGCGGGTCCATGAATTGCCCGAATTACCTGGCGCGACGGACCAATTCATAGGTAGCCCACAGATTCCGTCCCACGTCGCAGTGGGTGGCGAGGCCTCGCAGATGCCGCTCCGCATTGACCGCGACGGATACACCGGCTCCGCGCTGAACAGGTCCCTGCCCGACGGTGAGTCGCCATAGGCGACACAGTGAGCCCGGTTCACCCCGAACTCTTCACAGAGTCGGTCCGCGATCTGCACCTCGGCGGCGGCGCTGTCCGCTTACGGGCGAGCCCAGCTGGTGATCCGCCGTTTCACGTGAAACATCTGTCCACACCCTGTGCACTTGTGCACGGCATGGCCAAAGCGCGTACTTCCGCCCGCAAACCGGTGGACGTCGGGGGTTAGTGTCAGACAGCCTGACGTGCGTGTCGACACCTTCCCTCACCGCTCTTCCCATCCGTCGTCTGACGCTTCGCGATCTCACCGCCTGCGCCGACTTGTCCGAGGACCGGGGCTGGCCCCGTGAGGAACACAGGTGGGGGCTGCTGCTCGCGGCGGGGACGGGTTACGGCATTGATGATCCCGAGGGCGGTCTCGTCACCGCGTGCGTAGTGACTGAATACGGCCCGCGGGAGCGTCCTGACCTGGGTGCGATCGGCATGGTCCTCGTCGCTGAGAAGCATGCCCGGCAGGGGGTCGGTCGCCGGCTGATGCGGCATGTCATCGCCGTGATGGGCACCACTCCGCTGACGCTGCACGCGACTGCGCAAGGCCGCCCGCTCTACGAGGAGCTGGGTTTCAAGGTAATCGGCCGCGCCGAGATGGTCCGTGGGCTCTTCGCCCCATGCGGGCGGCAGCCGGAGGTGTTCACGCGCCCGGCCACCGCCGAGGACCTCACCGCGATCCTCCGGCTCGACGAGGAGATCTTCGGATCCGACCGCACCCACATGATCACGCGGTTGCCTGCCTTCTCCGACCAGCTGCGCGTGGCCGAGGAGAGCGGCCGGATCATCGGATTCGCGTCCGCCTGGCCCACTATGGACAACCATGTCGTGGGTCCGCTGATCGCCCGTGACACGGAGACCGCGAAGGCGCTCATCGCCTCGCTGGCCGCCCACACCGACCGCCCGCTGCGCACCGATGTCGACGTACGGCACGAAGAGCTGCTGTCCTGGCTGACGGAGCGCGGTGTGGCCTCCATCAGCTTCAACTCGGTCATGACGTACGGGATCTCGGAGCTGCCCGGGGACTGGACACGACGCTTCGCACCTCTGACAGTGGCGGCGGGCTAGACGCGCGCTGCCGTACGTCAGACGAGTGCTTCGACGGCTGCGGCGGCGAAGCCGTGGTCCTGGTCCGGCATACCGCCGCCGACCCCGATCGCGCCGATCAGTCGGCCGTTGCGGTGCACCGGCACGCCGCCCGCGATAAAGAGCAGGGGCCGGTCGAGCGCGGTGGGCAGGGTGTGGAAGAGGCCGCCGGGCTGGACCGCGTCGACGAGATCAGCGGTGGCGGAGTCCAGCTGGAGCGCCGTGTAGGCCTTGCGGGTGCTGGTCTCGCCGGAGATCAGCACGGCCTGGTCGTCGCGCCGGAAGGCGAGCAGATGGCCACCTGCGTCGAGGACGGTGACGCTGACTTTCACCCCGGCGGCTTCGGCGGCGCGACGGGCCGCGGTGACGAGAACCTCGGCGTCCCCGATGGTCAGCGGGGCAACGGCGGTGGTGGTGCTCATGAGGGGGTTTCTCCTTGGGAGGCGAGCTGAGTGGGTAGCGGGTGGTGCTGAGGCGAAGACGACGCGGAGACGGCTCTGGCCCCGCGCCTGGTTCGACACCGGTCAGTTGTGGACGGTGGTCCGCTGTTCGGTAGGCGCACCGCCGGTGATCACGGCACTGGGGACGTCCGCACGGCGCTCCAGAGCGGCCGAGAGGAGGGCGAGAACGAGCGCGCTCGCGGTGAGAACGGCGCCGACCCAGTTGGGAGCCGTGTAGCCGAGGCCCGCCGCGATGACGAGGCCACCGAGCCAGGCCGACAGGGCGTTGCCGAGGTTGAAGGCGCCGATGTTCACGGCCGAGGCCAGCGTGGGGGCGCCGTGGGCCTGGTCGAGGACGCGCTTCTGCAGTGGCGGAACGGTCGCGAAGCCCAGAGCGCCGATCAGGGCGATCGTGACGGCTGCCAGGATCTTGTTGTGCGCGGTGACAGTGAACAGCGCGAGCACGACGGCGAGGCCGCCCAGGGACACGTAGAGCATCGGCATGAGCGCGCGGTCGGCGAACTTGCCGCCGATGAGGTTGCCGCCGACCATGCCGAGGCCGAAGAGCACCAGCAGCCAGGTGACGGAGCCGTCGGCGAATCCCGCGACGTGCGTCATCATCGGCGCGATGTAGGTGACGGCCGCGAAGACGCCGCCGAAGCCGAGCACGGTCATCGCCATGGCCAGCAGAACCTGGACGTTCTTGAAAGCGGCCAGCTCGTGACGCAGGTGCACGCCCTCGGGCTTCGGCATGTCGGGGACCAGCTTGGCGATGCCCAGCAGCCCGATGACACCGAGCGCGGCGACACCCGCGAAGGTGACGCGCCAGCCTGCGGTCTGTCCGATCAGCGTTCCCAGCGGGACGCCGACGACGTTGGCGATGGTGAGCCCGCTGAACATCATGGCGATCGCACCGGCCTTCTTCTCGGGCGCGACCAGTTCGGCGGCGACCACCGAACCGATGCCGAAGAAGGCACCGTGGGCGAGAGAGGCGACCACCCGGCCCGCCAGCATCAGCCCGAAGGCCGGGGCGACGGCGGAGAGTAGGTTGCCAAGGACGAACAAACCCATCAGCAGCATCAGCATCCGCTTGCGGGACACCTTTGTGCCGAGCGTGGTCATGATCGGGGCACCAACCACCACGCCGAGGGCATAGCCGGTCACCAGCAGTCCGGCGGTGGGGATGGAGACACCGAAGTCACCGGCGACCTCGGGCAACACGCCCATGATCACGAACTCGGTGGTTCCGATGCCGAAGGCCCCGATCGCGAGGGCCAGAAGCGCGAGAGGCATGGGGGGTACACCTTCCCAAACGATTGCAGGAGCGCTTTGCGTGCCTTCACAATAGTTGCAAACGCGGGTTATATGCAACAGCGGGCTATTGCGTTCGTGCTCTATCCTGGGTCTCAGCCGCTCCGGGACGGAGGAAAACGCCATGACAGCCACGGACCCCGCGCTCACCGCCCTCGCTCAGGGCTGGTGTGCTCTCTCCCTGCTGCACGGGAGGATCGAGGCCCACATCGAGCGCGCCCTGCAGGCCAGGCACGGCCTGAGCGTGCGGGAGTACTCGCTGCTCGACGTGCTCAGCCGGCAGCACGACGGCGACGGCGGTCATCTGCAGATGAAGCAGGTCGCGGATGCTGTCGTGCTCAGCCAGAGCGCCACCACGCGACTCGTCACGCGTCTCGAGGACCGCGGGCTGCTCTCGCGCTACCTGTGCCCGACGGACCGTCGCGGCATCTACACGAACGTCAGCGAGGCAGGGCTCAAGCTCCTTGAAGAGGCGCGGCCCACCAACGACATTGCCCTGCGCGAGGCGCTCGACGAAGCGGCCAAGAACCCGGACCTCGCCCCGCTGGTCCAGGTCGTGGAATCGGCGAGCGTGCCCGCCCAGTCCGTCCCCGCCGTGGGCGTGCCCTCGTAGGGTGCCCTTATGGGAGATCTTGAAATACGAAACGCGGTTGCCGACGACGTACCCGCCATCGTCGCGATGCTCGCCGACGACCCGCTGGGCGCCCAACGGGAGTCCCCGGACGACATGACCCCCTACCTGGCCGCCCTGGAGCGCCTCAGCGACGACCCGAACCAGCACGTGGTCGCCGCCGTACGCGAAGGCCGCGTCGTCGGCACTCTGCAGCTCACGGTGATTCCCGGCCTGTCCCGCAAAGGGGCGACCCGCTCCGTCATCGAAGGTGTACGCGTCCACGCCGACGAGCGCGGTAGCGGCCTCGGCACCCAGCTCATCGAGTGGGCGATCGACGAGTCCCGCCGCCAGAACTGCCAGTTGGTTCAGCTGACCTCCGACGTCACCCGCACCGACGCCCATCGCTTCTACGAGCGGCTCGGCTTCACGGCCTCGCACGTTGGCTACAAACTGCCGCTCTGACGCGGCCCCCGGCGTATGGATGGCGGGAGGCGGCCTGTTTCACGTGAAACAGGCCGCCCCCCCCCCCGGGGGAGCCCAGACGAGACCCCCCCCCCCCCCCCGGGGGCCCC